>NZ_JFHO01000061.1:0-16944 GCF_000724705.2 Acidiphilium sp. JA12-A1 | reverse complement strand
CGAGCTTTTTGTATGGGTTCTGGGGCGTCGTTCTCGCGGAGGTGACATTCTACACGCCGTTCGTGCTGCGCCCGCTGCTGGCCGGGTTCCAGTCGATCGACACTGCGCAGCTCGAGTGGCCAGCAGCCTCGGCGCGCGAATGCCGGGCATACTCCGGCGTATCGTGCTGCCTGAGCTACTGCCCTCGCTGCTGGCCGGCGGCAGTCTCTGCCTGCTGCTCACGGTGAACGAATTCGGCATCATGCTGGTGATGGGGGCAAAGAACGTCATTACCCTGCCGGTGCTTATCTACGGCGAGGCGATCCAGCAATTCGACTATACCGGTGCGAGCGTCGTTGCCCTTGCGGACATCATGCTGTCGCTCGGGCTGTTCGCGCTCTACCGCTTCAGCCTCGCGCGGCTCGGGCGGGGGATCTCGGCGTGAACCTACTCGCCCATGCGCCAATTGCGCGCGCCGCAGCGTGGATCGCCGCAGTGGCGCTGTTCACTCTCGTCTTCGGCCTGCCGCTGGCTATGCTGGCGCTGGCCGCGGTGGCTGGGCAGTGGAACGGCGCGCTGCCGGATACGCTGACGCTGCGGCACCTTGCCGCCCTCGGTGGGCCAGGTCAGTGGCCGGCGCTGTGGCACAGTGTGGTGACCGCCGCGCTGGCGTCGGCCATCGCCGTGCTACTAGGCGGCGCGGGGGCGCTTGCCGGGCGGCGCCTGCCCGGACCGGTCCGGCGGATGCTCGATGCGCTGTATTTCTTGCCCGTTGCGCTGCCCTCGGCCTCAATCGGGCTTGCACTGCTGATCGCCTTCAGCCGCAGCCCGCTGTTGCTGAACGGCACGGTGGCTCTGGTCGTCATCGCTCATGTCGTGCTGGTGACCGCCTATGCCTATGCCAACACGAACGCCGGGCTGGAGACGTTGCCCGCCGGGCTCGAGGAGATGGCGGATTCGCTCGGTGCACGGCCGGGCCTCGTACTGCGCGGCATCACGCTACCCTTGCTCGTACCGCATCTTCTGGCCGCGCTAGCACTGGGATTCGCGCTTTCGATGGGCGAGCTTGGCGCCACGATCATGCTCTATCCACCGCAATGGGTGACAGCGCCGGTGCGGGTCTTCGCGCTGACAGATCGCGGCAATATCTTCTCTGGCGCCGCACTCGGCGTCGGCCTGCTCGGCTGCACCTTTGCCGTGCTTCTTCTGCTCAACCCCGCTACCGGGAGGCCTCGCCGCACATGACCGACTATCGCATCACCTGCGTCATTCTTGACTGGGCGGGAACCACAGTTGATTTCGGCTGCCGCGCGCCCGTCGCCGCCTTTACCCGGACCCTTGCCGAGGCCGGAATTGCAATCGACGAGGCGGCGGTGCGCGGGCCGATGGGGCTGGAAAAACGCGACCACCTGTGCGCCCTGCTCAATCTGCCAGCAGTAAACGAACAGTGGCACCGGCGGCACGGCACGGCGCCGGATACGACCGCGCTCGATGCGCTTTATGCTCGCTTCCGCGAGATCCAACTCGATGTGCTCGACGATCATGCCGATCCGGTGCCGGGGCTGAACGGGGCGATCGCCGCGCTGCGCGCCACCGGCCTGCGCATCGGCAGCAACTCCGGATATGACAGGGCGATGATGCGCATCGTAGCCACCGCGGCGGCACGGGCCGGCTACGCGCCGGATGCGGTCGTCGCCAGCGATGAGGTGGCGAGGGGGCGGCCGTTTCCCGACATCGCCTGGCGCGTCGCCGTCGCGCTCGGGGCGCCCGCCGCGCGGTGCTGCGCCAAGGTGGACGATACGCCGACCGGCATTGCCGAGGGCGTGAACGCGGGAATGTGGAGCATCGGGGTGACCGACAGCGGCAACGAGGTCGGGCTGTCGGCAGCGGAATGGGCAGCCCTGCCGGCGCAGGAAGCGGCGGCGCTACGCGCGCGGGCGGCCCGGCGACTGCACGATGCCGGGGCACATCTGGTGATTGACAGCATCGCCGGCCTGCCCGCCGCGATCGCCGCACTCGATGCGCGGCTCGCCGTTGGAGAGCGGCCGTGAGCAGCTATGCCGGGACGTTCGACCTCGCCATCGTTGGTGCCGGTATCGTCGGCCAGTCGCTTGCCTGGCACGCGGCGCGGCGCGGCATGCGGGTGGCGATATTCGAGCGAGCCGGCACGCCGCTCGGCGCCTCGATCCGCAATTTTGGCCTGATTTGGCCGATCGGCCAACCAGCCGGACCGCGCTTTGACCTCGCGCTCGATAGTCTCCGCCACTGGCACGAGGCTGCTGCCGCCGCCGCACTCGATCTGCGTCCGACCGGTTCACTGCATCTAGCTTACCGCGCAGAGGAAGTCGCAGTGCTGGAGGAGTTCGTCGGCACGCAGACCGGCGAGGGTCATGACTGCCGCATGCTGACCCCGGCAGAGACCCTCGCCCAGGCACCGGCGGCGCGACCAGACGGGCTGCGCGGCGCGATGTTCAGCAACACCGAATGCCAGATCAGCTCGCCGCTGGCGCTCACGATCCTCGCCCGCCATCTCGTGGACCGGCTCGGGGTCGCGATCCACTGGCGTCACGCGGTGACCGCCGTGGAGACCGGGCACCTCGTCGCCGGCGGCGCACGTTGGGCGGCGCGGAGGATCGTCGTTTGTCCGGGGGCCGAACTCGATACGCTGTTTCCCGGTCTGCTGCACGAGGCGGGGTTACGCCCGGTGCGGCTGCAAATGCTGGCCGCCCGGACCGGCACGCCGTTCGATCTAGGCCCCGCCCTGTGCGCCGGGCTGACGCTGCTGCACTACCCTGCCTTTGAAGGTTGCCGCACGCTGCCCGCCCTGCGCGCGCGGCTTGAGCACGAATGCGACGACGCGCTGGCCGACGGCATCCACATTCTCCTCTCGCAGCATGAGGGAGGCGAGCTGATCATCGGCGATTCCCACGATTATGGGCCGGACACCACGCCGTTCAACAGTGAGCCGGTGGACCAGCGCATCCTGCATTATCTGGCCGAGATGACCGTGCTGCCGCCGCTGCGGATCACCCGTCGGTGGCAGGGCGTCTATGTCAGCAGCCACCACGGCCCTGCGACGCGGCTTGACCCGTGCGATCGCGTCACCGTTCTCACCGGGCTCGGCGGTGCCGGGATGACCCTCTCCTTTGGCGTGACCGCCCGTCTACTGCAGGAGGTGGCCGATGTCTGATTCCGCCCCGCTGACGCTCGACGAGCTGTTCCGCCGGATGCGCGCGCATGGCGATGCCGAATATCACGGCGAGGCGGTGAGCCAGTTGCAGCACGCGTTGCAGACGGCGCATCAGGCCGAGCGGGAGGGGGCGTCGCCGGCACTTGTCGCCGCAGCGTTGTTTCATGATGTTGGACATCTCTTTGCCGGGCTCGGCGAGGACGCGGCACAGCGGGGGATCGACGACGTTCATGAGGATCTCGGCGCGGCGATGTTGCGGGCAGTGTTGCCGCCGGAGGTGGCCGGGCCGGTGCGCCTGCATGTCGAGGCCAAGCGCTGCCTCTGCGCGACCGACCCGGCCTATTTCGCTGAGCTGTCCGACGCCTCGCGCTTGTCGCTCGAATTGCAGGGGGGCGTGATGAGCCCCGACGAGGTGGAGGCCTTCCTCGCGGCACCGTTCGCCGCCGAGGCGCTGCAGCTGCGACGATGGGACGACCAGGCGAAGGATCCCAAGGCGGTAACGCCGGATCTAGCGCATTACCAGCGCCTGATAACCACTGCGTTCGTGGTTCCGCCTTCAAAAGGAAAGTGAAAGCTGATTAAGTGACTTCATTCAGTCGGTAGTGGCAAGTTCTGAGGCAGTGAATCACGAATTCAACAACCTTCACAGGGTTAATGTGGGTATCCGGCTCAGTCGCAGATTGTAAAGACCTCACTTGCAGACGGGCGCAGAGCGTTGCAGGTCATCCGACACAACAGGATTGGATCGCCGATTGAGCCATGCCGTGGCATTCAATGGTTCAGCGAAGAAGAAGCCCTGCATTCGCATTCGCCCGCGCGCGCCCAGGAATGCAACATGTTCCGCGGTCTCCACGCCTTCGGCGACGACATCGAGGTCGAGACGGTGCGCCATCGCGAGGATCGCCTCGACGATCGCGACGGACGAGACATCCCAGGGCACCTGGGCAATGAAGCTGCGGTCGATCTTGAGTTCATGGATCGGCAGGTGGCGCAGGTAGTGCAGGCTCGAGTAGCCGGTTCCGAAATCGTCAACCGAGAACCGCACGCCGCGATCCGCGAGATGTCCCATGATACGCGTGATCTCGAGGGTATCCCTGATCAGCAGGTTCTCGGTGATCTCCAGGGTCAGCCGCTCGGGCGCCACGCCGGAGACGTCGAGCGCGGTGAGAACATCGGAGACGAAGCCGGGGTCATGAAATTGTCGCGGGCTGACATTGACCGACAACCCATAGCCAGGCTCATGGCGTCCGATCCGGGTGAGGATCGAACACGCCTCACGGAGCAGCCAGCGGCCGAGCGGAACGATCAGGCCGGAGGATTCGGCGATACCGATGAACTCGTTGGGGGCGGCAATCCGACCATCACGCAGCCGCAACCGGACCAGGATCTCTGCGCTGACTGCCGTGCCGGTCGTATCCACCTGGTCCTGCAGCCAGATTTCAAACTGCTCGTCCTTCAGCGCCCATCGGATCTCATCCTCGATGGCGTGACGAACCATGATGGCTTGGTGCATGGCGGGCTGGAATAAGACAACATCGTTTCTCCCGGCCTTGGCCTGATACATTGCGGTGTCCGCCTCGCGGACCAGCGTGTCGATCGTGTCGGCCGGCTTTGGAAACAGGGTAAATCCGATGCTTGCACCTAGATGATATTCGCGCGCGCCGATCGAGATCGGCCTGCCGGATACCGCATCGATTATCTTGCCCCCGACTCTTGTCGCATGGGCAGCCGCATCCTCCGCCGTGGCGCCGGCCTCGGCAAGGAGGACCACGAATTCATCGCCGCCGATACGCGCGATCGTGTCCGTCCCACCCACCGCGCGGCGTAGCCGATGTGCGACCTCTCCGAGCGCGGCATCGCCCGCGGTATGGCCGAGCATATCATTGATATTCTTGAACCGGTCCAGATCGATGAACAGCAGCGCGCCGTGCGAGCCGGCCCGCCGCGCTTCGCTGAGCATTGTCCCGAGCCGCTCGTTCAGGAGGCGTCGATTGGGCAAGCCGGTCAGTGGGTCGAGATGCGCAAGACGATAAATCTCCTCCTCCGCCGTCCGGTGTTCGGTAATGTCGATCCAGACGCCGGCGATGCCGGACGGACGGCCTTCGGCATCGCGTTGCAGCGTCAACTCATCGCGTACCCAACGGTAGCTGCCGTTCCGATGCCGGATACGGTAGCGATGGACGTAGTGTCCGGCCTCGCAGGCATGAGCGACAGCAGGTTCGGCCTGTGGCAGATCTTCGGGATGCACGCTGTTCCGCCACCAGTCCGGGCCATGAACGTCTTCAGGCGCATAGCCCAGCATGTTGAGGATATTCCTGCTGATCTCCACGGGAACCGCCTGTCCGTCGATCAGTGTCAGCGTGTAGAGAACCGTGCCACTCGCCGTGAGCAGCCGATCGATCCGCTGTTCGCTCATCGAATGAGCTATCAAGGCGGCGTCGCGCTCCTGCCTCGTCGTGACGTCCTGTACAGCCTTGGTCAGGTTCTCGGTCAGTTCGACCAATAGCCTCTGTTCATCCCCCCCAAAGACCAGATGTCTCGACGAATATAATGTGAAGGCGCCGACCACCGAGCCTTCCTCGGATGCAAACGGCAGCGAGATGCAGGCGTGGAACCCGGAGGCGAGCGCCCTGTCCCGCCAGCGCGCAAAGCCCTGGTCTCTTTCGAGATCGGCCAACAGGACGACTCTCTTCTCACGGACGGCAGTGCCGGTCGGCCCTCTGCCGTCCGGCTCATCCGCCCATGTGAGACGCATCTTGGAGATAGACCGGATGCCGCGTCCAGCGCTCGCGACGAGGCGGATCGACCGCTCCTGATCATTCCGGGCGAGGCCAATCCAGCAAGCATCATAGCCGCCGATTTCAACTGCGAGCCGGCAAGCTGCGTCGAACAGGGCCTGCGGCGTGCAGGCGCGGGCGAAGGCGCCCGTAGAGGCATGGATCATCCGCAGCGTTCGGTTGGCGCTTTCCAGCGCATCCTCCCGCAGGTGCCCCAGCAGCAGCGGGGTCAGCCTGGCGATGAATTCCTGCACCAGACCGTGTGTGTCGCGTGTGATATCGGGGTTTTCAAAACCGAGCACGAGGCCGAAGCGGCGCTCCGCGAGATCGAATGGATAGACAAGCTGACGGCGAATTCCTGCTTCGACCAATGCACGCAAAAAAGGAAATTCACGATACTCGTCGGGATCCCGCATTGGGAAACTATCAAATACAATCCCTTTGGACAGGGCTTTCCCGAAACTGAGATGTCCCGCAGGGTGAACTCCAGCCCATTTGGAAACGTCCATGCCTTTCAATGTACGGTTGGGGACGATATGGCCCTTGACGTATTCCACCATCCCATGGGCTGTGTGATAGGCCGAAAGGAAGCAAACCGTGGCACCGGTGCGTTCGGCGCAGTAGGTAAGTGTCTGATCGAGCGCAGAATCGAAATCCGGCGTCGAGGCAATCGCCTGGGAAAGCCGGTTCCAGAAGGCGAGATCGCCTGAAATCTTTGCCTGTTCGCGATTGGTCCGCCGTAATTCCAGTTCAGTCATCACCGAGTGTGCGAGTTCCACGAGGAGCTGCTGTGCGCCGGCATCAAAGCCGTCATATGGCTCAGGCGAGAGAACGCACATGCTTCCAATGCGATAGCCATCCGCGGTGATGATCGGTGCGCCGGCGTAAAATCTGATATTTGGCGGCTCGACGACGAGGGGGCTGTTGCAGAACCGTTCGTCCAGGCGAGCGTCTGCAACAACAAAGACGTCATCTGACCTGACCGTGTGATCACAAAATGCGTGTTCGCGCAGCGTCCATAAGAGGTCCGTACCGCGTCTTGCCTTCAGCCACAGACGTTCGGAATCCACAAAGGAAACCAGCACAATTGGCATTCCCAGCGCTTCTGCTGCGATGCGAGTGAAGCGATCGAAGCATTCTTCGGCCGAAGTTCCTATGATCTCATAGCGCGCAAGCGCGGCCTGGCGCGCAAATTCCATGTCGTCGGATGGCATGCGGATTACCCCTTGATTCCGGGAGCGTTCCACGATGACTGGTCGATCATGCTGCAAGCCTGGGTCACGTCGTTGTGCAAATACTCATCATGAGTCGCACAAATTAAGACGGTCCCGGTGCAATCAGTTTTGCCCGCCTGGCTTCACTCTCAGATATTCAATTTTGCGATGCTGACAATCGACGCCTTCAATTGCCATACGAGCCCGATCTAAGGAAATCGACGAACTAATAAAATGATAGCTTCTACATAACAGTTATGAATTCGGTGCTTGGATCCATGGCCGCACTCGAATTATTATGGAAGTTAAATTTCGAATCATGAAGAAATTTATGTTATAATTCCAATAATTGCTTTCTGCGCAAAATGTAATTTCACCGGACTCGTATTGACCTGACATCTGCGATGCTGTGCACGTCGCCTTGAAGTGCGGCAGAAAATTTCATTAGTACTCTGATTCAAATGGCGATTATTCCCGATCGTTTTGTCGGGCATTGCGTCCCGCTGTAGGCAAAATCCTCAATCAGGTGACAAAGTCATTTAGTCTAATGGATTTATCTGCGTGCAGAGTCGGGTGCCGTCCAATTTCCGCAAACACAATGCCGTGATCTTATGCGGCTATACGGCGGCGAGTGCATGCATGCCGCCGTATAGCCGCAGCGCCGCGGGAAAGCGGTTCTCACAGGCCCCCGATAATGCCAACATGCGGCGCTCTTCATGGGAAATGCCATAGTTTGAACCTCCGTTAAAGAGGATTCAAGACGATGCGGATTTCGGTCGCCGCGACCATCACGATTGTTTCGTCAATCCGAAAAAGACAGATCCGCAACCCTATGTCTATCGGCGTCATAAGCTTCGTTTGGATATCGAGTCTCTCAGATTCAATTGGCGACAAGGGACGGCAAAACGCTGGCCCGAGACCACTCATTGACGATGCGGCGTATGCCCTGCCCGCACGGCTGACTGAACCATCAGTGATATCGAGAAAGGGTGATATATATTTTAGGCGAACGTTAAATAATTAGTCGCATTCTTTTGTATGCTTAATTTGCATCTCGCGAAAGCATCTACTTAAGGATGTATTAATAATGGCGACGCGGTAATGGGGCTGATAAAAGCCCGCCTCAAAGACACAGGATCATGTGCAGGCTGTCGACAGGGGCAATTCGACAGGCCGCTCGCCATGGCATTTCAGCCAATCATCGATGTCGCGGCACGATCAGTGTTCGCCTATGAGGCTTTGGTGCGCGGCCCCGCCGGAGAGTCGGCAGGGAGTATATTAGAAACCATTGGCCAGTCGGAACTCTATGCTTTTGACCAAGCATGTCGAGTGACGGCGATTGAAACCGCCGCCGCTCTTGGGCTCGGCGATAGCTCTTGCGATCTCTCGATCAATTTTCTGCCCAATGCAGTCTATGAGCCCCGAGCGTGCATTCGCACGACTCTGCAAGCTGCCGCCCGGACTAGATTTCCAACCAGAAAGCTTATCTTCGAGATTAACGAGGGAGAATTGTTGAGCACGCCCGATCATTTGGCCGATATCGTGGCGGAATACGCAGCTATGGGCTTCCGCACGGCGATTGATGATTTTGGGTCGGGATATTCCAATCTCAATCTACTCGCCAAATTCCGCCCGGATCTGGTGAAGCTCGACATGGAACTGATCCGCGGCATCGATTCGGATAAGGGGCGCAGGAGCATCGTCAGCCATTGCGCTGCAATGTGCCGGGAAATGGGTATTACCGTCGTTGCCGAAGGCATCGAAACGCTAGGCGAATGCTCGGCGTTGAACGATCTCGGGATTACGCTTATGCAAGGTTATCTTTTCGCCAAGCCAGGCTTTCGCAGTTTGCCTACTCCTGCATGGGCGATTTGACATCAGCGATCACACATCGCATTGCTGGAATGTTCAGAAATAATGCCAACGCGGGATTTTTTCGCTTCGAGTGGCCGTGCCGGCCTAGCGTCTCGCCGCCCTCGCCGTAGAAGCAGAGCGAGGTCGTATCCATAAACACCAGGCTGAGATCGGTGAACAGGTCGCGCCGGCGTTCGAAGAGTTGCTCCTCGATCACGTCCTTGACGCAACGTGGCGCGAGGGCGCCCGCTTGCCTGTCGCCGAGTTCCCCGCCCAGCCAGGCCATCGCGCGATAGAAGTGGTGTAGCGCCAGATCCTCCGCGCCATCGATGGCGTCGCTCTGCATCCAGTCGACACAGGAGCGGTCGGAGCCTGAGACGAACAGCCGGTGCAGTGTTGCGACGAAGACGGTGCGCTCGACGGCAAAGCCGAACTGGCGGCCCTCGAGGAGGTTGTTCAGCACCTCACCGATCCCGAGCCGGTCCCAGAGGCGGCCGAACAGCAGGGGGCCACCGATCCTGTGGGCGGCGATCCGACCGGCATCGATATCGGAGAGGATGATGGAACGTTCGGCGTGCCGCGCGATCGAGGCGACGAGCCTGTCAAGTTCGCCGGATGCGGCGAGGACATCCTTGCGACCGAGGGATTTGATGGTGCGCTGGCGGACGGATTTGCCCACGCGCACGCTTTCCACAAGGTAGAGATAGCTGTGGCCGCGGGCGACTCTCTCGACGACGTGCACAGCATTGAGCACGTTGTGATCGTCGCGCCGGCAAGAGCTCGTCCCCCAACCACTCGTTGAGTTGCGACCAAAGCCGTCGTCCCGAGCCGTTGCGCACCGCGATCGCGACATCGCATCAGGATTTTTAAGCAACACCGGCACTGCCCTGAGCGTGATTTCCGGCCCATTGCCTGAGCGGATACTCAAAATATTAACCCTTTGCTGCCTAATGACGACGGAACGAACTTTCGCTTCATCGAATCAAAAGAAATGTGGATATGCGGATTCCCCACCCGCCATGCCAGAAACTCCGGAGCATGCTTGTTCTGACCCTTCGCCACGCAGCCTCGAAATCCCGCCGGACTCTTGTGGCAGGCATCCTTCTCGCGTGCTTGCCGATTGCCGATCCCGCCTCGGCTCAGACCGTCACCGTTGGCTATACCGGCGCCGCCCAGACACTGCGCATCGCGACCACGGGAACCTACCAGATCACAGTCGCCGGCGCCCAGGGCGGCAATGGTGGCAATTCACGGCAAGGCGGCGCCGGTGCCGTGATCGTCGGCGACTATGATTTTTCCGCGGGCGAGGTCCTGAACCTCATTGCGGGTGGCGCCGGGAGTAGCTCGACTTATGGCGGCGGGGGCGGCGGAGGAGGTAGCTTCGTTTTCGACCAGTCGAGCAATACCTTGATTGTGGTCGCTGGCGGCGGCGGTGGCGCTGGCTCCAATCGAGGTGGCGGTGGCGGCGGACAGGTTACGACCTCAGGTGCCTCTGGCAGTGGCGCGGGCGCAGGGGCTGGCGGTAGCAACGGCGATGGCGGCGCAGCTAACCCCTACGACCATGGCGGGGGCGGGGGCGGCTTTCTCACCGCAGGGCAGAACAGCAGTACTTTCGCGACCGGCGGCGCCGCCTACCCGTCTCTCGCCGGCGGTGTTGCACGATATGGCGAGGCGGGCGGTTATGGTGGCGGCGGCGCCGGGACCACCGAAGGCGGCGGCGGTGGCGGCTATTCGGGCGGCGGCGGCGGCTCCGGATATTTGAGCTTCGGCGGTGGCGGCGGCGGTTCTTACGAAGCAAGCGGGTTCACGCTGATCTCGGCGACCGCCGGCAGCTCCGGCAACGCCATCTCGGTCGCCGGAAATTTTGGAAACGGCTACATCAGCTTCCTTCTCTCCCAATCCAATATCTCCGGTCAGGGCGGGCAATTATCTGATGTCGGATCGTCGCTGACCACCGAGTTCGACGGAGGCAGCCTGACCAGCGACGCCAACGCCACCACGGCTGCCTCCTTCACCATCACCGGCAAGGGGGGCACACTGGATGCCGCCGGCCATACACTGATCTTCACTGGCGTCTTCTCTAATGCCAATGGCAGCACGCCAGGGCATCTGATCATCTCGTCCAATCCGACTGCCGGCGGCGTCATCGTCCTTGATCCCGTTGGGGTGAATACGTTCACCGGCGGCATCCAGGTGCTGGCCGGCGCCACGCTGCAGATCGCATCTGCGAGCGCTCTGGGTTCGGGGACGCTTGCGCTTCTGGGTACGGCCACGATGCCCGCGGAACTGAGTGTCACCGGCACGACGGCCATAACTGACCCGATCGTGCTCGAGGGCGATCCGACCTTCGATATTGCCAGCGGCAAAACCACCACGATCGGCAGCGTGATTTCCAACGCGACCCCGGGGAGTCCCGCCGGCGATCTCGTGAAGCAGGGTGGCGGAGCGCTGGTGCTGACGGGGGCGAATACCTACACCGGAGCGACGACGATCGATGCCGGCACGCTTGCGCTTTCGGGAACCGGTGGAATTGTCCATTCCGCCGCGGTGACGAACAATGCGACATTCGATCTCTCCGGCTCCAGGCAATCGGTCAGACTCGGCGGCGACTACATCCAGAGCGGGAGCGGCTTGCTGGTGCTCCGTGCGACCCCGACGATCGGCACCGGCTATTCTCCGCTGCTGGCGAGCGTACGGGCGACGCTTTCCGGCGCGCTCGGTATCGATCTCGGCTCTGGCACCTACGCAATCGGCGGCAAGTACGACCTTATCCACGCGAGTGGCGGGGTCTCCGGGACTTTCTCGCAGGTCGGCTACGCGGGCAGCTTCGGCCCTTACATCCTCCCCAGCGTCGTTTACCAGCCGGATGATGTGTATCTCGAACTCAGCCCGCAGCCGGTATTGGTCGATAGCGGCCGGGCTTATGTTGCGAGCCGGTTCGCCATCAACGAGGCGCTGTTCGACGACATTGACGCAATCCTTGGCGGCGATAGTGCAGGTTCGGCGCGTTCGGGCGTCTGGATGCATGCGCTTGGGAATTTCGGGAGCGCGAATGGCTTCGACTTCCACACCGGCGGAACGCTGGTCGGACGCGGCTTTCCGATCTCGCCCGTCTGGATTGCGGGCTTTGCCGTGAATGCGTTGTTCACGGGCACGAGTGGCGGCTACGGCACGGTAAACAATACGGAGACCGGCATCGCCCTCTATGGGATTTATCATCATCGCCATCTCCAGATATCCTTCAGTAATGCGGTGGGCGGTCTCTCTGACAATTTCGAGCGCTCGGTGCCGGAATTCAGCGTCGGTGCCCGTGCCGGCGGGGCGGGACTCTATGACGTGGCGGCGATGCGGGCGCAGTATGCGCTGCGGCGGGGCCTGTTCTTCCTCGTTCCGGATATCGAGGCGGCCTACGCTCATACACAGATCGGGACGGTGGTGGAGACCAGGGCCGGCAGCTTGGGTCTGACCTATGAGGCGCTCGCCACGGATCTCGGCCGGATCTCCGCGGGCATAACGGGGGGTATGGTCCTTCGCCGATCTTTCGGAACTGTCGAACCGTTCGTCTCAACCGGCGGCTATGGTAGCGTCGGACAGCGCCGCTACAGTAACGTTGAGACGCTGCAGCTCGCGAGTTCGGTGCAGACGGCGACCGCGGCAGCAACAGCTGCTTACACGGCAGGCGCAGGGGTGAAAGTGATCGGAACCGGACATTGGCGCGGTGACGTCTATTGGGAGGGAGCGTGGGGCGATAACAAATCCATGCAAGATCTCGGTCTCGCCGTGCGCTATATCTGGTAGTTAATCTGCCCCTTTCTGAGGATAGTGTCAAAGCAACATGGGTTGAGCGCGAGGAGCCTTGGCGGTAGTGTCTCGGCATGACCCAGCGTTCGCTGTTCCGCTACTTCAAGACCTCGCCCGAGATCATCCACCTGGCCGGTTGATTTCCGCTGAGATTTGGCTCTGAAGGAATGCGAACGATTCACGATATACTCGGTGCATACCATGGCATCAGAAGTGAAAATGCACTAACTTCCAACTCGGACCACTCATCGGGGGGGCGATCACGCTCTCTATATTCGGCGACTGCACTCACGGTGATAAGGTGGCGGCTAGTAGCAAGTTAAGATGGTTTCGTGTCCCCGCAACCACTTTTACCGAACTCAAGAACAAATCAGATACAGCCGCGCCACACAGCGCGGCTTTTGTCGTTCTGGAGCCAGGCTCCAGCGCCAGCCCGACCATCGCCGCAATCGCGCCAGTCAGCACAATCTTCGGCAGAGAGCGGGGATCGTCGCCATCAGGCGGTGACACGTCGACGCGCTCGATCAGCGCGCGAACCGCTTCCAGCGCCGCGGTGCCGCCATCCTCGCGGGTGAGGGCGGCATGAAGGTCGGTCACCCGCTCGCGATAGGTCTCCGCCAGGTGCGGATGCAGCAACGGTAACGAAATCCCGGCGGTCTCGATCAGTTGGGTCAGTTCTGCCTTCCGAGCTTCCAGCGTGTCGAGCTTCTGCTGCAGCCCGGGTGCCCGCATCCCCTCCGCAATCGCATCGATCAGGCCGCCCAGCTTGCGCGTGACACTCTCGAGTTCGCGCTTGTGCGAGGCAAGCGCGGCTGAGCGTTCGGAATTGAGCCGGTTATACTCGGCCGTGTATTCCGCCACGAACTCCGCGACGTGCTCGGGCTGCATCAGCTGTTGGCGCAGTGCGTCGAGAATCAGACGCTCGAGTTCGCTCCGCCGGATACCGCGCTGGTTGTCGCACGTGCCCTGCTTTCGGGCAGCGGTGCAGGAGAGATAATCCTGGCCGACGGCGCCGAAGCTGCCACCGCAGCCGCCGCAGAAGACCTTGCCCGTCAGCACGTGCTTCGCCCGGCGCCGCTCCTGAAAGACCGCGCGGTCGATCTTGTCCGCGCCCGAGGCGATACGCACCGCGGCCAGGCGCTCCTGCACACAATCCCACAGATCCTGGTCGATGATCCGCAGATGCGGAACCGCCTCACGCACCCATTCCGTGGTTGGGTTCATCCGCGCAACACGTTTGCCGGTAGCCGGATCCTTTATGTAATGCATCCGGTTCCAGACCTGGACGCCGATGTAGAGTTCGTTGCGCAGGATGCCGGTGCCGCGCTCGGCATGTCCCCGGATCGTCGTGTCCTGCCAGGCACGCCCGTTGGGCCCCGGGATTTTTGCGCCGTTCAGCGTCTTGGCAATGGCAATCGGGCTCGCGCCCTCTGCCGCCATCGTGAAAATCTGGCGGACGACGGCCGCTTCGGCCTCGTTGATCGCCCGTTCGCCGCGGATCGGCTCGCCCTTGTGGTCGGTGCGGCGGACCACGTCATAGCCGTAGGCACGTCCGCCGGCAGAGAGGCCCGCCTCTACCCGGCCGAGCAGGCCACGATGCGTCTTCTGGGCCAGATCCTTCAGCGCCAGCGCGTTCATCGTGCCCTTGAGGCCGATATGCATCTCGTTGATCTCGCCCTCGGCGATCGTCACGATCGAAACACCGGCAAAGCGCAGGCGCTTGAACAGGGCCGCTATATCCTCTTGGTCACGCGATAGCCGGTCCATTGCCTCGGCCAGCACCACGTCGAACCGGCGCCGGCCGGCGTCCTCCATCAGCGCCTGGATGCCGGGACGGAGCATCGACGCACCCGAGATCGCTCGGTCCGAGTAGCTCTCCACCACCTTCCAGCCCTCACGCTCAGCCCGCGTCCGGCAGATCCGCAACTGGTCCTCCACCGACGCATCACTCTGCAAGTCGGTCGAATATCTCGCATACAAGGCTACTCGCACAGACATCACGCGACTCCGTGGCGGGAATGGAACAATCAAATGCTATCACGCCTCGGTCGCCGCGAAACCCGGAAATTTCACCGCGCCCGAAGATCGCGGGGTAGCTCGCGCCTCACCCATTGGTCGCCCACCGGATCGGTCGCCGCGTCAAGGGCCATAAGCAAACATGGCAATGTTGGGCCGGGAGTAGCCTGGCGAGTTTCGGGCAACCAAATGAGAAAGCAGACGTCTACGGCTAGAGCGAGGTAAGGACCTGGCAATCTGAACGCGCTGGCAATTTCTCACCTTGGTTTGATTGTCGGTTTCGAATAATAGGTCAGAATAGGGATCGGAGACGGAAAATGCAGTTCAAACCGCGAAACCTCCGCGCGATCGCTGATATGGTGATCGGCGACGTGCCGCATTTCCAACGTCGATCAAGCTATTACATCACCACGTTCATGCAGGAATGCGATCTCGATGATGCGCATGATGGTACCACTCGCAGCATCTGGACTGCCGGTGTGCTGGAAAAGCTACTGGCTGAGGCATCTCCAGCCGCCAACACCCTGCCAAATAGGTTCGTCAACCTGCTCCGGGTTCTGATGGACAAGCGGGAGGCCCAGGACGGTGACCTGGACAGGTCTGCCGCTCTGGCAGCGCTGAACGAACCCCTGGGTCGTGAGGGGTTTGAAGCCTTCTATGGTGAGGACAATCACCTGTATATTCGGCATATAGCCACCCGAGCTGTATCCGTTCAGGCTAACCCCCATCGGCCATTTACTCCAGCCGAGACACAGAAACGGGCGCAACTGTCGGCCTACCTCGATACATGCTCTGAGGACGAGTTGATCGAAGAGGTATTGCTGCCTTTGCTGCGCCAGCTCGGATACCACCGCATCACGTCGGCGGGTCATAAGGATAAGAACCTCGAGCATGGCAAGGATGTGTGGATGCGCTTCGCCTTGCCGAGTCAGCACATGCTCTACTTCGGTATCCAGGCCAAAAAGGGGAAGCTTGATGCGTCAGCTGATAGCAGGAACCGCGAGGGCGCCAATACCAACATCGCCGTGATCCACAACCAGGTCCTGATGATGCTGGACAGCGTTCTATTTGACCCCGAGTTCAGCCGAGAGGTTCTGGTTGATCATGCCTATATTGTTGCCGGCGGAGAAATCACCAAGTCGGCCAGACTTTGGCTTGGCCGAAATCTAGATGCGACAAAGCGCAGCAGGATCATGTTCATGGATCGCGATGATATTCTCAATCTGTTCGTTGTGAGCAACACACAGCTTCCCGCAGCAGCTATAAAGGTGAAATCAAATGCCCAATCTTTGGACGATGATCTGCCATTTTGATTGGATCTGCGGGGGCAGTACATGACCAAGGTCACATTCGGCGGCCGGCAGGCCATCAAGCTTTGCCAGATGCCTCAAGAAGACCGCCTCAAGTTTTTGGCAGAAGGGCTACCGATCATTGCTCAAAGCGCGGAAGGCTTTTGGTCTGCATCACGGCAGCTCCAGGACAAACCTCGAGAGATCGAGGTTCTGGAAAACTTTGCGCATGAAGAAGCCGCCAAAGCCCTGATCTTGATTGATGCCGTGCGATGCCCCGCCAAACTCATATCCTCGAAGCTGAACAAGGTGGTCGGGCATTTTTATGATCACTTGGCGCGGCTGATTTATGCTGAAGCACAGCATTGGAAGCCGATGCACATGAAGCAATTGAGGGACTATGTCGGTATCTGCTCAACCCGGTAGGGGGGCGATGGGCAGTGATGCTCCGGTGACGGCGTTTTTGATAGCGGTGTAGGCATCAAGGCCGTGCCGCGCGGCGGTCCCGACGACGGATCGGACGTTGGCGAAGAAATCGGCGCCCCAGTTGGATCGGAACCCTCCGGTGACCTTGCGATATGTCGCGGTAGGCCGGAGTTCGCGCTCGGAGCCGTTGTTGTCCGCGGCGATATCCGGGTGGTCGAGGAAGGTGAAGAGATGATCACGAACCTTGCCGTATCGTCGGCGCAATCGTCTGCCGTGGTGGTTGATCGGGGCGAGCGCCAGTGACGGCGTCGAGATCATGGGTCGAGGCGCCGCCGCCAGGCGCGTCTTGWMGCGTCCGCGAGCGTGCGATGGCGCCGCGCCAGCACGACGGCGCGGAG
>NZ_JFHO01000062.1:0-144138 GCF_000724705.2 Acidiphilium sp. JA12-A1 | reverse complement strand
ATCCCGGCGCGCTCGATGCGCTGCTCGCCCCGGTTGCCCGCTTCACCCGCCCCGGCCCGGCGCTGCGCCGCCTGCTGCGCGACGCCGCCGATCTCGAAACCGCGCTCGACACGCTGCGCCGCTTCGTCCGGCGCGAGGAATTCCACCTCGCGGTCGCGACGCTGGAGCGCCGCATCGGCGCCGACCAGGCCTCGCTCTGGCGCACCGACCTCGCCGATGCCGCGCTGGCCGCGCTGCTGCCGCGGGTGATGGCCGATTTCGCCGCCCGCCACGGCCGGGTGCGGGGCGGGCGCTTCGCCATCGTCGCCCTCGGCCGCGTCGGCGCGCGCGAGATGCAGCCCGGCTCCGATCTTGACCTGATGCTGATCTACGACCACCCGCCCGAAGCCGCCGCCGCCCGCCTGCCGCCCAGCCAGTATTTCCTGCGTCTCGCCCATGCGCTGGTCGCTGCCATCACCGCTCCCGGTGCCGAGGGGGCGATCTACGCGGTCGACATGCGGCTCCGCCCCTCCGGCAACAAGGGGCCGGTCGCCGTCTCGCTCGCCGCCTTCCGCCGCTACCACGCCGAGGAGGCCTGGACGTGGGAACGCCTGGCGCTGACCCGTGCGCGCGTGCTCGCCGCCACTCGCGGCTTCGCGCCGGTGGTCGATGCCGAAATCCGCGCCGCCCTTGCGCGCGATATCCCGCCCGCGACCACGTGCGCCGACACGGTGGCGATGCGCGCCCGCCTCGCGCGCGATGCGCCGCCCGCCGGCCCGTTCGACCTCAAGCACCGCGCCGGCGGCATGATGGAGCTCGGCTTCATCGCCGAGGCGCTGCAACTCGTCCATTTCCGCGGCGCGCCCTCGCGGTTCCGCCAGCGCACCGCCGAGGCGCTGGCGGAACTTGAGGCCTGCGGCGCGCTCGACCCCGCCGAGGCCGGCGCGCTCGCGGCGGCAGACCGATGGTATCGCGCCGTGCAGGCCATGCGCCGCATCACCGGCCTCGCCGATCCCCGCCCGGACTCTCCGAAATCCGCCCTTGCCCCCATTCTCGCCGCCGCCGGCGCGCTTGATTTCGACGGGATCATCGCCACGATGGAGGCGCAGGCCGCCGTCGTCCGCACGTCCTTCGTGCGCCATCTCGGCGATCCGCGCGGCATCACCAATCCACGAGGAGACACAGCATGAGCGTTGCCGAAGGCGACCAGGCGCCGGATTTCACCCTGCCCGCGACCGGCGGGCGCACCGTTTCGCGGGCCGGATACAAGGGCAGGCCCTTCATTCTCTATTTCTATCCGAAGGCCGACACGCCCGGCTGCACCAAGGAGGCCTGCGCCTTCCAGGAGGCGCTGCCGGCACTCGGCGGCATCGGTATCGACGTCATCGGTGTCTCGAAGGACAAGATGCCGGCGCTGGAGAAATTCGCCGCCAAATACAATCTCGCCTTCCCGCTCGCCTCCGACGAATCCGGTGCCGTGGTCGAGGCCTTCGGCGCTTGGGTCGAGAAGTCGATGTATGGCCGCAAATACATGGGGATCGACCGCTCGACCTTCCTCGTCGGGGCGGATGGCCGCATCGCGAAAGCATGGCGCGGCGTGAAGGTGCCCGGCCACGCCAAGGCGGTGATGAACGCCGCCGCCGCACTTCAGAAGGCATGACCCCGCCTGGCGGGGCCACCGGCGCCACGGATCGTGATGCCCGGCTTGCGCCCCGCCGCATTGCGCGCCGCCAACCGCTCCGGCATATCCGCAGCATGACATCGCACCGGCGTTACGGTCTCTTTCTCGCCCTTGCCGCTTTCGCCGCCCTCGGCACCGCCTATTTCGCCCAGGACGTGCTGCGGATGATCCCATGCCCGCTCTGCTATATCGAGCGCTGGCCCTGGCGCATCGCCGCCGCCCTCGGCATTCTCGCGGCGATCCTGCCGCGCCTGCCGGCACGAGTGCTGATCGGCCTCGCCGCGCTGGCGCTCTTCGTCAACGTGGCGATCGCCTTCGTCCATGTCGGCGCCGAGCAGCACTGGTGGAAGAGCCCGCTGCCGGAATGCAACGCGCCGCCGCCCTCCTTCGGCGCCAACCTGCCGCTCCGCCCTTCCGCCTCGTGCGACGCGCCGGTCTTCCTCATCCCCGGCCTGCCGGTCTCCTTCGCGACGATGGACCTGATCTGGTCGCTGGTGGTGGCGCTGGCGGCAAGTGCGCATATCTTCCGCGATAGACGGAGCAACGCATGAGCAAAGACATCGACTATCTCCCCGGCGATCGTCCGCCGCGCGCGGAAATCGCCCGCATGATCCGGGTTGACCATGCCGGCGAGTTCGGTGCCAAGCAGATCTATGCCGGCCAGCTCGCCGTGCTCGGCCGCGGGCGCCACGGCGACACGCTGCGCCATATGAAGGCGCAGGAGCAGGTCCATCTCGATACGTTCTCGCGCCTGATCGGCGAGCGCCGGGTGCGCCCGACGGCGCTGCTGCCGCTTTGGCGCATCGCCGGCTTCGCCCTCGGCGCCGCCACCGCGGCGATGGGCCCGCGCGCTGCCATGGCCTGCACCGTCGCCGTCGAGGAAACCATCGATGCGCATTACGCCGCCCAGCGCGACCGCCTGGGCGATGCGGAGCCCGAGCTTTCCGCGACGATCGAGACCTTCCGCCAGGAGGAGCTGGAACACCGCGATATCGGCCTTGCCAACGAGGCCGAGCAGGCGCCGTTCTACCGTTTGCTCTCGGGCACCATCCGCGCCGGCTGCCGCGCTGCCATCGCGATCAGCGAACGGATCTGAGCAGCCGCGCGCCCCAACGAAAGGGCAGGGCGGTTGGCAGCGGCGCCCGGCCGTCCTACATCTCGATGCATGAGCAGCACGGAACGCTTCGAGCAGGATCTCGTCAGGGCCGCCTTCGAGCTGGGCGCCGCACAGGGGTGGCGCCGCGTCTCCGTCGCCGCCGCCGCGCGCCATGGCGGGCTGGATCTCGACCGCGCCCGCCGCAGCTTCGCCTGCTCCGGCATGATCCTCGCCCGCTTCGGCCGCCTTGCCGACATGCACGCCCTTCACGGGGCCGCGACGGATGGAGCGGTGCGCGACCGATTGTTCGATCTCATCATGCGCCGGATCGACTTTCTTCAGCAGCATCGCGCCGGCGTGATCGCCCTGATGCGCCACGCCCCCACGGACCCGCTGCTCGCCTGCTGGCTCACCCGCGCCAATCTCGCCGCGATGGGCTGGATGCTGGAAGGCGCGGGCATTTCCTCCGCCGGCTTGCGCGGCGCCATCCGCAAGCGCGGCCTGCTCGCCGTCTGGGCCTGGACGCTACGCGCCTGGCTGCGCGACGAGTCCGAGGACCTGTCCGCCACCATGGCCGCGCTCGATGTCGCGCTGATGCGTGCCGAGCAGGCCGCCCTGCAATTCGCTGGGCTCCCCCGCGCGCCGATGGCAGCCGATCCCGCCGGCGACGCGCCGTTCACCCCCGACCCTGACCTTTCTGACGAAGCGGCGGACAACGCATAGCCCCTCGCGATTTCACAGTGCCGGGTCTAGACTTGCGCGGGGTAGAAAGTACTGCCCCACAGCCCCATGAGAGGAGTCATTCCATGGCCGAATCCCCCAAATCCAAGCATGGCGCCGAGCATAACCCGATGTCGGCCTTCATGCCGGATTTCGACTTCACCAAGGCGTTCAGTTCCATCAAGGTCCCTGCGATGGCGGATGCGGAGGTTGTGCTCGCCGCCTATCGCCGCAATCTCGAGGCGCTGTCGGAGGCCAACCGCGTCGCCCTCGAGGGGGCCCAAGCGGTAGCGCGCCGGCACATGGAAATCATGCAGAAAACCATGGCCGACCTCTCCGAACAACTCCGCAACCTGTCCTCCGTCTCCACCCCGCAGGACCGTGCGGCGCAACAGGCCGAACTGCTCAAGCACGCCTATGAGAGCGCGGTGGCCAACATGCGCGACCTTGGCGACCTCATCCAGCGCTCCAGCCACGACGCAGTGGAAACCCTCAACAAGCGCTTCTCCGAGGCGATGGACGAGATGAAACATCTCGTCGAACCCAAGAAGAAATCGTGACCGCTCCGCTCCGCCTGACCCGTCCCGCATGACCGCCACGATCGCCGCGCCCCGCCTCCCGTTCATTCCCGAACGCCAGGGGGCGCGGCCGATGCACAAGCCGCTCCGCGTCGTCTCCGAATACGAACCCTCCGGCGACCAGCCGGGCGCGATCGCCGATCTCGTCCGCGGCGTGCGGCAGGGCGAGCGCGACCAGGTCCTGCTCGGCGTCACCGGCTCGGGCAAGACCTTCACGATGGCGAAGGTGATCGAGCAGGTGCAGCGCCCGGCGCTGATCCTCGCCCCCAACAAGACCCTTGCCGCCCAGCTCTATGCCGAGATGAAGTCGTTCTTCCCGGAAAACGCGGTGGAATACTTCGTCTCCTACTACGATTACTACCAGCCCGAAGCCTATGTCCCGCGCACCGACACCTACATAGAGAAGGACGCGCAGATCAACGAGGCGATCGACCGCATGCGCCACGCCGCCACCCAGGCGCTGCTCGAGCGCGGCGATGTCATCATCGTCGCCTCCGTCTCCTGCATCTACGGCATTGGCTCGGTCGAGACCTACAGCCAGATGGTCGTCCGCCTCGAAGTCGGCGGCTCGATCGACCGCGACCGTCTCGCCAAGGCGCTGGTCGAACTACAATACCGCCGCAACGACGCCGCTTTTCAGCGCGGCACCTTCCGCCTGCGCGGTGAAACGGTGGACATCTTTCCGAGCCAGTACGAGGACCGCGCCTGGCGTGTCACCCTGTTCGGCGACGAGATCGAGAGCATCGCCGAATTCGACCCGCTGACCGGCGAGAAGGTGACCGACCTGCCGGCCATCGCGATCTACGCCAACAGCCACTACGTCACCCCGCGCCCGACACTCACCCAGGCGATTGGCAAGATCAAGGTAGAACTCCAGCAGCGGCTGCACGAATTCACCGAAACTGGCAAGCTGCTCGAGGCCGAGCGGCTGCAGCAGCGCACCACCTTCGACATCGAGATGATGGAAACCACAGGTTCCTGCAAGGGAATCGAAAACTATTCGCGCTATCTCTCCGGCCGCAATCCGGGCGATCCGCCGCCCACCCTGTTCGAATACCTGCCCGATAACGCGCTGCTCATCGTCGATGAGAGCCATGTCACCGTTCCGCAGATCGGCGGCATGTTCAAGGGTGACTTCGCGCGCAAGTCGATCCTCTCCGAATTCGGCTTCCGCCTGCCCTCCTGCATCGACAACCGGCCGCTGAAATTCGAGGAATGGGAGAGCTTCCGGCCGCAGACCGTGTTCGTCTCCGCCACGCCTGGGCCGTGGGAGATGGAGCGCACAGGCGGCGTCTTCGCCGAGCAGGTTATCCGCCCGACCGGCCTGGTCGATCCCGTCATCGATGTCCGCCCCGTCGAGCATCAGGTGGACGATCTTCTCGCCGAATGCCGCACCACCTCGCAGGCCGGCGGCCGCGTGTTGGTGACCACGCTCACCAAGCGCATGGCCGAGGACCTCACCGAATACCTCACCGAAAACGGTGTTCGCGTGCGCTACCTGCATTCGGATGTCGACACGCTCGAACGCATCGAGATCATCCGCGATCTCCGGCTCGGCGCCTATGACGTTCTGGTCGGCATCAACCTGCTGCGCGAGGGGCTCGACATTCCCGAATGCATGCTCGTCGCCATTCTCGATGCCGACAAGGAGGGCTTCCTCCGCTCCGCGACCTCGCTGGTGCAGACGATCGGCCGCGCCGCCCGCAATGTCGATGGTCGGGTCATCCTTTATGCCGACACGATGACCCGCAGCCTCAAATACGCGATCGACGAAACCGAGCGCCGCCGCGCCAAGCAGACCGCGTGGAACGAGGCGCACGGCATCACGCCGCAAAGCGTGAAAAAGCAGATCGGCGAGATCATGCATTCGGTGTATGAACAGGATTACGTCACCGTCGCGCCGATCCGCGACAGCGGCGCTACCGAATTCGTCGGCAAGGATCTGAAGTCGACCATCGCAGAACTGGAGAAACGCATGCGTAACGCCGCGGCCGATCTGGAATTCGAGGAAGCCGCGCGGCTGCGCGACGAAATCAAGCGGCTCGAGGCGCTCGAACTCGGGCTGACGCCGCCGCCTGCACCGAGTTCGTCACCGCAGCGCAGGCCTCGCAACCGCACGCCCGAACCGCTCGGCCCCGGCGGCGGTGGATACGACCCCGACAAGCGGCGCGGCGGCCGCCGGAGGCGCGGCCCATGAAACCCGTCCTCACGGCAGCCCTGCTTGCCGCCCTCGCACTCCCCGCTGTTGCTGCCGCTGCCTCGCCGATCCACCTTGTCGGGCAGAATGCCACCTACACGCTCGCCCTTTCGAAAGTGCGCGGCCATTCCGTCACCGGCGCCACCGGCCGCCTCGAATTCGACGTGCGCAATACCTGCGACGCCTATACCGTCACCCAGAAGATGACGTTGCTGATCCGCAACCAGGATGGCACCCTGAGCCGCACCACCAGCGACTACGATACCTGGGAAGCGAAGAACGGCCACCGCTTCACCTTTCTGCTCCGCCAGGGCGACGGCAAGAAGATGGAGGTGCAGGATCAGGGTACTGCGGTGATGGGGCCGAAAGGCGGGGAGGTTACCTATCTCGTCCCGAAAGGCCGCACCGAAAAGCTTCCGCCCGGCACGCTGTTCCCGATGGCCCACACCAGGGCGATCCTTGAGGCCGCCGAAGCCGGAAAGCCCTATATCGATCCGCCGCTGTTCGATGGCACCTCGACCCATGGCGCCGAGCATACCTTCGTCGCCATTCTCGAGCGGCAGGCGGCGCATCACGACCGCTTCGCGCATCTGTCAAAACTGCCCTCGACCCTCGTCGATATCGGCTTCTGGCCGCGCACCGAAAAAGATGACGAACCGGATTTCCGCACGCAGATGCGCTATTTCACCAACGGCGTCTCGCGTGACGTGCGGCTCGATTTCGGTAATTTCGTGATGGACGGCAAGCTGACCGCGCTGACCATCCTGAAGGATACCTGTCCGTCCGGCAAAGCCGTCCCGTCGGCGCCAACGCCGAAAGGCTGAGACAGCGAACCCGTAAATGCCGAACCGCCGGTCAGTGTTCCTGGCCGGCGGTCTCGTTTGGGCGAACCCGTGCTTTCGTGGTTGAAGACCAGCGAGGGCGTCAGTTGCTGCCCTCGCCACCCTCCGTCGCCGTCGGCACTGGCGCAGGTGCCGGTTCGGCGCTCTTGCGGGTGCGCCGTGCCGGCGTCTTGGCGACAACAGGCTTCGCGGTGCGGCGGGTCGGTGTCGGCCGCGCGGCGCTGGTCGGCTTCCCGTTTGCTGTCTTGCGGGTCGTTGCCGCGGTCCGCTTCGCCTTCGGCGCGGCAGCCGTAGTGGACTTCGCAGCGGAGGCCTTCTTCGGTGCAGCCTTCACGGCGGTTGCCTTCGCTGCGGGCTTTGCCGCGGCCTTGGCGGTGGCGGCCTTCTTCGGCGCTGCCTTCGCGGCGGTCTTGGCCGGAGTCTTGGCAGGTGCGGCCTTGGCGGCGGCCGCCTTCTTCGGCGCAGCCTTCGCAGTCGCTGTTTTCGTGGCCGGCTTTGCGGCGGCCTTCGGCGCGGCAGTCTTCGCTGCCGGCTTCGCGGCCTTCGCGGGCGGTTTGGCGGCAGCCTTGGTCGCCGTCGGCTTCTTTGCGACGGCCTTTACTGTCGTCATTTTTGCAGGCACCGCCTTCGGCTTTGCCTTCGCCGCAGGCTTCGCTGCCACAGCTTTTGCCGCCGGCTTGGCAGCAGCCTTCGGTTTGGCCGTCTTTGTGCTGGCGCGCACGGCCAGGGCCTGTGCGCGGTCTTCGGTTTGTCTGGTCACGAGATTACTCCTTCGCTCGGGGTTACAGGGGACGCGATCGACCGGATGCGAAATGGAAACGAAAACCGGAAAACACGATGCCACAGCATGTGCTGTGACAGGGATGGAGCTTTGATAGGATCTCCATATGTTGTTAGCTCAACTGACGCCATCGTGGTCTTCATCATTCTGCCGGCAGTCTGTCCTTCGCTTCGAGGCCTGGCTTCGCTGGTTCGCTGCCAGCGACCGTCCTTCCCTTTCGCGTGCGATACTCGATTTGACCGATCGGCTATTGACAGAATTGCGACGCGAATCGCGCGGCGCACGCAATTTCCGCTATCCACCGTATGAATGTGAAATGTCAACAAAAAGCATCGCGAATTCCATAGACTGACCGATTTTTTTTTCTGTCGTCATCCGCGCAACACGTTTCGTGCATCCGCCTTGACTGTCGAGCGCATTATCGTGCCGGTTCCGTGTGCGCGCCACGTCTGTCGGACCAACTGCGCGAAACACTTGCGCCGCGGCCGGATCAGTCCGATCATGCAGCCGTCTGGAGATGGTTCCAGACCTTGCCGTGGGAATGCCGGCTGTGGTCGAAGACACCGAGATCAACTGGATCGCATCGCGTCAGCGGACGAGATCTGCGGTTGCCATGCCGGGGTGGCGCACGGCCATCGGTCGCGGCATCCGCATGCGTTGCCCGTCATGCGGCAAGGTTTCCGCTTTTGAAGGATATCTCAGGGTCCGTCGCGAATGCCCGATCTGCGCCGCGCCGCTCGGCCGGGTGCCGTGCGACGACGCGCCGATCTATCTTACGCTTGTCATCGCCCTGCACATCGTGATCCTGTCGATGGTGCTGGCAGACGAGGATGGCGGCATGAGTTGGGTGGAGTCGCTCGTCATCTTCGTGCCGCTCGCGCTCGCTCTTCTTCTTCTGCTGTTGCGGCCAGTGAAGGGAGCGACGCTTGCGATCATGCTCAAGGTCAATCTCCTGCGTCCTGCAGCAATCCGGGCGACGCCGGGCAATGGCTGACGGCGCGGCGGAAATCCGCGGCCGCCTGCGTCGCGTCGTGCTCGACGAGGATATCGGCGGCGCGCTCTCGCCGATGCAGGAGGCCGACCGCAACCAGGCGATCGCCGATCTAGCCGCTGACAACCGTTTCGCCCTCGGCACACATCCCGACGCCGTCACGATCCTTCACCTTTCCGTGCAGGATGGCCGCCTCGTCTTCGACGTGCGCGACGAGGCCGATGAAACGTTGCAAACCCTCGTCCTCGCACCCGGCCCATTCCGCTCGATGATCCGCGACTACCAGATGCTGCTCGACAGCTACGCGACCGCGGTCGCTGAAGGCCGCGAGGCACGCATCCAGGCGATCGACATGGGCCGTCGCGGCCTGCACAACGAGGGCGCCGAACTCGTGATGGCGCGGCTCGACGGCAAGGTGCTGCTCGATTTCGACACCGCCCGCCGCCTCTTCACCCTCATCTGTGCGCTGCATCGTCGCGCGTAAGCGCGCCAAACCATCGCGCGTAAGCGCGCGAAATCATCGCGCATGAGCGCGCCATGCGTGCACGGCGATTGACGCGGCAACCCGCCTCGCGCCAGATCGGCAGAAGCAGACTCGAGGTGAGAGATGAAAATCGACGGCACGCCCTATCGTTCGATCTGGGTCGACGACGCCGACCGCTGGTCGGTCCGGATCATCGACCAGACCAAGCTTCCCTGGGCCATCGAGATTCCCCGGCTGACCACGCCCGAGCAGATCGCGCATGCGATCAGCGCGATGCTCGTGCGCGGCGCCCCGCTGATCGGCGCCACCGCCGCCTATGGCGTCGCACTGGCCATGCGCGCCGATCCGTCGGATGAAGCGCTGGAGACGGTCGTGCCCATGCTCGCCGCGACGCGGCCGACCGCGATCAATCTCCGCTGGGCGCTCGTGCGGATGCAGCGCGCGCTCTCCGCCCATCCGCCCGCCGAGCGCGCCGATGCCGCTTATGCCGGGGCCGCCGCGATCTGCGACGAGGATGTGGCGACCAACCGCGCCATCGGCGAGCACGGTCTCGGCCTCATCCGCGCCCGCGCGCAGGGCCGCCGCCGCGTCAACATTCTCACCCATTGCAATGCCGGCTGGATCGCGACGGTCGACTGGGGCACCGCGCTCGCGCCGATCTACATGGCGCACGACGCCGGCATCGATGTTCACGTCCTCGTCGATGAAACCCGCCCGCGCAACCAGGGTTTCTCGCTCACCGCCTGGGAACTCGGCAAGCATGGCGTGCCGCACACGGTGATCGTCGACAATGCCGGCGGCCATTTCATGCAGCGCGGCGAGGTCGACATGGTCATCGTCGGCACCGACCGTGTCACCCGCGCCGGCGATGTCGCCAACAAGATCGGCACCTACCTGAAGGCGCTCGCCGCGCGCGACAATGGCGTGCCATTCTACGTGGCGCTGCCCTCCTCGACGATCGACTGGACGATCGCCGATGGGCTCGGCTCGATCCCGATCGAGGAACGCGCCCCGGCAGAGGTCACCACCATCACCGGCCGCGCGCTCGACGGTTCGATGCTGACGGTCCGCATCGTCCCCAAGGACAGCACTGCCGCCAACCCCGCCTTCGACGTTACCCCCGCGCGCCTCGTCTCCGGCCTCATCACCGAGCGCGGCATCTGTGCGGCGAACGAGCGGGCACTGGCCGCGATGTTCCCCGACCAGGCGCTGCAGACGGCGGCGTGAGCACGGCGGCGCTTCGCCGTCTCGGTCTCGTCGCGATCCTCGCCGCGCTGGCGGGTTGTGCGGCGCGGCCGGACGCGCACGCGCCGCCCTTCGCCAACAAGCCCTATGCCGCGTTCTCCCGCGGTGCCGCCATCCGCATCGCCGAAGGCGAATGGCGCTACTGGGGCAGCCCCGTCATCGACGGCCCCGCCGATGACGAACCCGTGTTATCGCCCCCCGCGCTGCAGGAGCGCGACAATGCCGGCTGGCAGGAAGTCGGGCTCTACTGGTGGATCGGCATGAACGCTGGCCATCCCGAAGATCGCTGGACCGGCAAGCACGACGCGGCGGGGCGCGTCTTTCCCCGCGCGGTGAACGGAAGCTACGCCTGGTCCGCCGCCTTCATCTCGTATGTCATGCGCATGGCCGGTGCCGGCCCGCGCTTCCCCTACGCGGCGGACCATGCACGTTATATCGACGCCGCCTGGCGTGCCGCCCATGACGGCGCGAAACATCCCGAACTCCTCGCCGAAAATCCCGAAACCCACGCGCCCGCGCCCGGTGACCTCATCTGCGCCGGCCGCGCCAGCGCTGCCCACATCACTTATGCCGATCTTCCCACCAGGGGATATTTTCCCGCACATTGCGCCATCGTCGTCGCCGCCACACCGTCGGAACTTTCCGTCATCGGCGGCAATGTCGACAACACGGTGGCACTTACCCATGTCCCGCTCACCGCGAGCGGCACCCTCCTGCACCGCGACGGCACGATCGTCGATCCGCGGTATGACTGGTTCGTCGTGCTGCGCGTGCTGTACCGGCGCGATTGAACTATAGAGGCGCGATGGCCCGCACCCCATCCCCCGACGGCGATCTTTTCGGCGAGGCCGCGCCCGCGCAGACATCCGCCCCGCGCGGCGCGGTGCCGCTGGCCGAGCGCCTGCGCCCGCGCGAACTTGCCGAGGTGATCGGCCAGCCGCATCTCGTCGGGCCGGACGGCACGCTCACCCGCATGCTCGAACGCGGCAGCCTCGCCTCGCTCATCCTCTGGGGCCCGCCCGGCGTCGGCAAGACGACCATCGCCCGCCTGCTGGCCGACCGCGCCGGCCTCGTCTTCGTCCAGATCTCCGCCGTGTTCTCCGGTGTCGCCGATCTCAAGCGCGTCTTCGAGGAGGCCGCCCGCCGCCGCCGCACCGGCGCGCGCACGCTGCTCTTCGTCGACGAGATCCACCGCTTCAACCGCGCCCAGCAGGACGGGTTCCTGCCCGTGGTCGAAGAGGGCACCATCACGCTTGTCGGCGCGACCACCGAAAACCCGTCCTTCGAGCTGAACGGCGCGCTGCTCTCCCGCTGCCAGGTCCTCGTCCTCCGCCGCCTCGACGACGATGCGCTGGAACAGCTGCTGCGCCGGGCCGAAGCCGTGATGGCGCGCAAGCTCGCCCTCACCGATGCCGCCCGCGCGGCACTCCGTGCGATGGCGGATGGCGATGGCCGCGCCATCCTCAACATGGCCGAGCAGCTCTTCGCCGCGAATCCGTCGGCACCGCTCGACGAAGCGGCACTCGCCACCATCATCGCCCGCCGCGCCGCCCTCTACGATCGCGACCGCGAGGAGCACTACAACCTCATTTCCGCCCTGCACAAATCGATGCGCGGCTCCGACCCCGACGCCGCGCTCTACTGGTATGCCCGCATGCTCGCCGGCGGCGAGGACCCGCGCTACATCGCCCGCCGCCTGACCCGCTTCGCCGTCGAGGATATCGGCCTCGCCGATCCGGGTGCGCTCACCCAGGCCATCGCCGCCTGGGAGGCCTATGAGCGGCTCGGCAGCCCGGAGGGCGATCTTGCCATCGCCCAGCTCGTGCTCTACCTCGCGACGGCTCCGAAATCGAACGCCGCCTACCGTGCCTTCGGCGCCGCCCGCCGCGCCGCCCAGGCCACCGGCAGCCTGATGCCGCCCGCCCATATCCTCAACGCTCCCACGAAGCTCATGAAAAACCTCGGCTACGGCGCCGGCTACGAATACGACCACGACAGCGAAGAGGCCTTTTCCGGCCAGACCTATTTCCCCGACGGCATGAGCCGCGAAACCTTCTACCGCCCCGCCGGACGCGGCGCCGAACAGGAGATCAAGCGCCGCCTGCTGCACTGGGCCAAACTCAGGGAGGACCGCGAATGAGCGTCCGCATCGTCACCGTCGGGCCCGACCAGGCCGACATGCGGCTCGACCGCTTTCTTCGTAGCCTGCATCCAGGCCTCACCCAGGGGGCGATCCAGAAATTCTGCCGGACCGGGCAGGTGAGGGTGGACGGCAAGCGCGCCGAGGCCTCGACCCATCTCGCCGCCGGCCAGGCGGTGCGGATTCCGCCGGTGTCCGAAACCCCGGCGCCGAAACCGCGCCAGACGGTCGTGGCCAATGAATGGGACGTCAAGGAGCTGAACGCCCGCATCCTGCACCGCGATGCCGACGTGCTGGTGATCGACAAGCCCGCCGGCCTCGCCACCCAGGGCGGCAAGGGTATCGCCAGGCATCTCGACGGCATGCTCGACGCGCTCCGCTTCGACGCCGCCGAGCGCCCCCGCCTCGTCCACCGGCTCGACCGCGACACGTCCGGCGTGCTCGTCCTCGCCCGCAACGCCTTCGCCGCCAACCGCCTCGCCGCCGCCTTCCGCGGCCGCGACATGGAAAAGACCTATTGGGCCATCGTCGTCGGCCTGCCGATCCCGATGGAAGGCCAGATCGACCTGCCGCTCGCCCGCATCGGCGGCGCGCAGGGCGCGCGCACCCGCCCCGCCGACCGCGACGACGAGGATGCCGCGAAAGCAATCACCGACTACCGCACCCTCGACCATGCCGGGCGGAAATTCTCCTGGCTCGAACTGCATCCGCTCACCGGCCGCACCCACCAGTTGCGCGCCCATTGCGCCGCAATCGGCACGCCGATCCTCGGCGATGCCCCCTATGGCGAGCACCTCGCCTTCGCCGAGGGGTTCCCCCGCCAGCTGCATCTGCACGCCCGCCGCCTGGTCCTGCCGCATCCGCGCGGCGGCCGGCTCAGCGTCGAGGCGGAACTGCCGGCGCACATGAAAACCACCTTCGCGACACTCGGGTTCACCGCGCCGCACGCCACCCCGGCCCGGCGCGGCTGACGGAGAGATATCACGAGATCGTGAGTCTCGTCGTTCCTTTGGCGGCATGGCGCATCCGTGCACATGCCCCTATCTCCTGAAATGATGGAGGAGCGACGATTTCGCAGCGTGAAACGCGGCTTTCCGCGTATTCCGCCCGGTTTTGTGCATATCATGGGGCTTGCCGTCGCCGCCGGCGCGCTGGTCCCCGTGCCCACCGTCCACGCCGCCGATCCGCAACCCTACGACGTGACCTTCGTCCCCACCGGCGACGCGCCGCTCGACAAGCTGATCCGCCAGAGCTCGAGCCTCGAAACCCTGCGCCGCAAGCTCGAGGTCGGTCCCTTCGCGCTGATCGCCCGTGCCCGTGCCGACCGCAAGACTTTCCTCACTGTGCTGGAAAGCGAGGGCTACGATTCCGGCAAGGTGACCATCACGATCGACGGCCATACCCTGTCCGATCCCGCCCTGCCCGACCTGCTGCGCAAGGCGCCGGCCAGCCCGCCCGCGCGCGTCCGCGTGGCGATCGCGAAAGGCCCGCTCTACCATGTCGGCGCGGTCAGCACGCCCGGCCTCGCCGATCCCGCCGCCGCCGCCGCACTCGGCGTGAGTCCGGGCGAACCTGCCACCGCAGCTCCCCTCGTCGGCGCTGCCGTCCGGCTGGAAACGAGGCTGCGCAATCTTGGTTACGCCTTCGCGAAGGTCTCCCCGCCCGTGGCCGAGGCCGATGACGCGACGCACACGCTTTCTGTCACCTATCCGGTCTCGATGGGTCCGCGCGTCGATGTCGGCAGCATCACCTTCACTGGCATGCAACGGATGAACGGCCGCTTCATGGCCCGGCACATCGCGCTCAAGCCTGGCCAGCGCTACAGCCAGAAGGCGCTGGACGCCTCGCGCGACCAATTGCTCGGCCTCGGCGTGTTTTCCTCCGTCACCGCCAGCACGGCCGCCGCGCCGCGCCCCGCCGGCCAGGTGCCCGTCACCTTCACGGTGCGCGAGCGCAAGCGCCACACCGTCGCCCTCGGCGCTTCATATTCCTCCGATCTCGGCATCGATGCCAATGTCTCCTGGACCGACCGCGACCTGTTCGGCGAGGCGCAGAGCCTCACCTTGTCGCTCGGCGCCACCGGCATCGCCGGCAGCGGCCGCAGCCAGACAGCGACTTTCGGCAAGCACACTTACGTCGTCGCCCCTGGCTACGATGCGAAGGCAACCTACCGCGTGCCCGATTTCATCCGGCCCGGCCAGTCGCTCGTCGCCACGATCGAGGCGCTGAAACAATACCTGCCCGCCTACAGCCGCACCGCCTTTCTTGGCAGCGCCGCCATCGCCCATCCGCTCGCCCCGCATCTGACGCTCGACTACGGCGCCGGCTTCGTTTTCGAGAAGGTGAACCAGCAGGGAGTCAGCCGTACCTACCGCCTGCTCCAGCTTCCCGTGACCCTGTCCTACAACACGGCGAATTCGCTCCTCAATCCCACACGCGGTGTGAAGCTCGCACTGCACGTCACCCCAACGCTCGCCCTCGGTGCCGGCGCAAAACCCTTCGTCATCACCGAATTTACTGGCAGCACCTACATCAATCTCGAAGCTCCCGGCCGCGGCGTGCTGGCGCTGCACGGCGTGCTCGGCCGCATCTTCGGCGCCTCGCAATTCCAGATTCCGCCCGACCAGCGCTTCTACGCCGGCGGCACCGGCACCGTGCGCGGCTTCACCTACCAGACCGTCGGCCCGCTCTTCCCCGATGGCATTCCCGAGGGCGGCACCGCGATCGACGCACTGGAGACCGAATTCCGTCAGCGCATCGGCAAGCATTTCGGCGTCGCCCCCTTCATCGATGCCGGCCAGGTCTCGGCCAACGGCACACCCTTCACCGGCACGCTGCGCGTCGGTGCCGGTCTCGGCCTGCTCTACTACACCGGCATCGGCCCGCTGCGCGTCGATGTCGGCGTCCCGCTCAACCGCGCACCCGGCAGTTCCTCCTTCGCCGTCTATATCGGTCTCGGACAGGCCTTCTGATGCGCCGGGTCTTCAAAGTCATCCTGTGGATCGTCGCCATCCTGATCGCCCTGCCGGTCCTTGCCGTCCTCGCGCTCGACATCGCGCTGAACACCGGCGCCGGCCGCAACTTCGCCACGCACGAAATCAACGCGCTCTCCGGCGGCACGGTCAGGATCACCGGCCTCGCCGGCCATTTCCCGAAATATATCGCGGCACGGCGCATCGCGATCGCTGACCGCAAAGGCCGGTATCTCGTGATCGACGATGCCGTCCTTCGCTGGTCGCCATTTTCGCTCCTGCACCGCATGATCGACATCAGCGACCTCACCGCGAAGCGCATCGACATCCTGCGCCAGCCGGTCCCCGCGGCCGCGAAACCGAAGCCGAAACCATCCGCCGCGAGCGGCATCCCGAAAGTCGCGCTGGTTCTTGGCCATCTTAAAATCGGCCGCCTTGCCATCGCGAAACCCGTGCTCGGCCACGCGCTGGCGCTGAAGATCACGGGCCACGCCCGGGCGAAGTCGCTTGAGACCATCGCCGCCGAGATCGACGCCACCTCACTTGCCGGCCCCGGCACCTACCGCCTCGCCGCGACCCTCGATGCCAACAGGGTGAACGCGCATCTCACCGTCCACGAACCGCCTGGCGGCCCCATCGCCGCCTTCGCCGGCATCGCCAGCCAGCCCGATCTCGCGAAGAAGCCGGTCGATCTCTCGCTGACCATCGCCGGTCCGCGCGACCATGCCGCCCTCCGGTTCGCCAGCGCCCTCGGCGACCTCAAGGCGCGCGGCACCGGCACGGTCGACCTCTCGCAAACCGCCCCCGGCGGCGATCTCACCATCACCATTCCCGAACTCGCGCCCTATGCCGCCCTCGGCAAGCAGACGCTCGGCGGCCGCACCGTCCTGCACGTCGTCGCGAAGCATCAGCGCGGCGCCACGACACTTCACTTCGACGACACGGTCGAGATCACGAAGGCGACGAAACCGGTCCCCGTCCTGGTCGGCAAACGCGCCATGCTCGCGGGCGATTTCACCCTTGCCGGCGGCAAAACCACCATCCACAGCCTGACGCTCGACATGGCCGCCCTGAAGGTGAAACTCGCCGGCACCGCAACAAGGTTGCATGTCGCCCTCAAGGGCACGCTCATCCAGCCTGATATTGGTCTGGTCGATCCGCAACTCGCCGGCCACGTCACCGAAAACCTCGCCATCGACGGCCCGACCGACAATCTCGCCCTGCACGGTACGGTCGACGGTCTCGTGACCGCGAAGGGCGTGAAATCCGGCCCGTTCCATGTCACCATCGACGCCACCCATTTGCCCGGCGCGCCGCAGGGAAACCTCACGGGCACCGGCTCGCTCTACGATTCCCCGCTCTCTCTCAGCGCCGCCTTCGCCCGCAGCGCCGCCGGCGCGGTCGATCTCGACCTGAAGACCCTGTCCTGGAAATCGCTGCGCGGGCAGGGGCGCATCACCCGCGCCCCGGGCGCGATGCTGCCGGACGGCGCGATGCACCTCGCCATGGCCCGTCTCGCCGATCTCGCCCCGCTGCTGCACATGAAGCTCGCCGGCGCGTTCACCGCCGATTTCACCCACAAATCCGGCCAGCCCGCTGCCATCGCGCTCACCGCCAGCCACCTGACCGACGGCAGGACCGCCTCGCTCCGCGCCGCGCGGATCGACGCAACGATCGACCATCTTGCCCAGCCCCCCTCGATCGACGCCACCGCGACCCTCACCGGCGTTGATACCAAGGCGGCAGCCGGCAACCTCACCCTCACCGCCAAGGGCAGCGAGACCGCGCTCGCCGTCACCGCCGCGGGCCGCTTCGCGCGCCTCGCCGGCAAGCCGGCGCAGCTCGATCTCGGTGCCATGCTCGATGGCAAGACCCGCACCATCCGCCTAGCGAAACTCGACGCCGCCGCCCGCGGCGTCACCGCTCGCCTGCTTGGCCCGGCCACCATCAGCGCCGGTACGACCACCTCGATCCGCCATCTCGCCTTGGCCCTGGGCGGCCTCGGCGGTGCGGCGCGGATCACCGCTGACGGCACGATCCGCCCGTCGCTCGACCTCGCCGCGAAAATCACCAACCTCCCCGCCGGCATCGCCCGCGCCGCCGATCCGAAACTCGCCGCCACCGGCCTGCTCGACGCCACCGCCCATCTCACCGGCACGCTCGCCGCCCCCACCGGCACGATCGCGCTGCAGGGCAGGGGGCTCGGCCTCGCCACCGGCCCCGGCGCGAAGCTGCCGCGCGCAACACTCGCCGCCCGCGAGACCCTGCGCGGCCACGCCCTGCGCGGCACCATTGCCGCAACCCTCGGCTCCGCCCGCCTCAGCCTTGACGGCACCGCCCCGCTCGCGCTCACCGGCCCGATGGACCTGTCGTTCCGGCTCGACAATCTCTCGGCCTCTTTGCTCCATGCGGCCGATCCGAAACTCGCTGCCTCCGGCATCGTCACCGCCCGCGCCCGTCTCACCGGCACGCCGCGCGCGCCGCGGGGCACGGTCGATCTTGCGGCGAAGTCCATGCGCCTGCTCACCGGCCCGGCCTCGTCGCTGCCGCCGGCTGATCTCACCGCCCATGAAACCCTGCTCGGCCAGAGCGTCCGCGGCACCGCGCGCCTTGCCCTCGGCAACCGGGCCGACCTCACACTCGCTGGCACTGCGCCGCTCTCGGCGGCGGGGAAGATCGACCTCGCCCTGAACGGCCGTACTGATCTCCGCCTGGTCGACCCGCTTACCGCCGCCGGCGGCACCGTGGTCGGTGGCATCCTGACACCCGATCTCCGGGTCACCGGCACGCTAGCCGCGCCAGGCGCCGCCGGCACGCTCACCCTTGCCGGCGGCCGGGTGCAGAACATTGCCAGCGGGCTCGACCTGTCGGCGATCGACGCCACGATCACCGCTGCTGGCCGCACCATCCGGCTCGACCGTCTCTCGGCCAAGGCCGGAGTCGGCACGATCGACGGTTCCGGCACGTTCGGCCTCGCGAAGCCGATGCCGGTCGATCTGCGGATCGCCTTCCATCACGCGAGTCCGATCGCGAGCGACATCCTGACCGAGCGCCTCGGCGGCGCGCTCAGCCTCACCGGCGACATCGACACCGGCACCAGGCTCGCCGGCACCATCGCGATCGAGACGGCGAATATTCAGATCCCGCAAGGCCTGCCGCCCTCGGTGGTCAAGCTCGATATCCGGCGCAAGGGCGCACGCCCTCCGCCTCCCACCGCGCCCGCGCCCCCCGTGGCGCTCGACCTCACGGTCGATGCCCGCAACGAGGTGTTCGTGCGCGGCAAGGGCCTGTTCGCCAATCTCGGCGGGCGGCTGCATGTCGGCGGCACGCTCGCCTCGCCCCAGCCGACGGGCGGCTTCCACCTGATCCGCGGCTATTTCAATCTCGGTGGCCAGACGCTGAACCTCAGCCGTGGCACCGTCCGGTTCAATGGCAACGGCATGATGCCGGTGATCGACCTCGAGGTGAGCGGCACCGCCTCGGACGGCACCGTCTCAACCCTGGCGCTCACCGGCGAGGCGAGCGCGCCGAAGATCACCCTCTCCAGCTCACCCTCGCTGCCATCGGACGAGGTGCTGGCGCATCTGCTCTACGGTTCCAGCACGCAGAATCTTTCGGCGCTGCAGGCGGCTTCGCTCGCAGCCTCGCTGGCCGAACTCGCAGGAATCGGCGGCGGCGGGCCGGATGTGGTGGGCGGACTGCGCAGTGCGCTTGGGCTCGACCAGCTTTCGATCGGCGGCGGCACCAGCGCGCCGACGATCAATGCCGGCCGTTACGTCGCCCCCGGCGTCTATGTCGGTGCCCAGCAATCCGCGACCGGCGGCGGCACCGGCGCGAAAGTCGAGATCAATCTCTACAAGGGCCTGAAACTGAAAACCGAAGTGCAGTCGAACAGCGGCACCGGCGGCACCACCCGCCCCGGCGAATCGGTCGGCCTGACCTATCAGTTCGATTACTGAACGGGTGCGCCCAGAGCACTTCCCGATCCTCCGGGATCGGAAAGTGCTCCATCCAATTGATAAATTGAGCATCTTTATCCGATCAGATGATTCCATCCGATCGGATGATACTTTAGCCGCGCAGAATGGTCCGCCCGGCGAAGCGACCCGCGATGTCGAGTTCCGCCTCGATGCGGATCAGCTGGTTATACTTCGCCACCCGGTCCGACCGCGCCAGCGACCCGGTCTTGATCTGCCCGGCATTGGTCGCCACCGCGATATCGGCGATGGTCGCATCCTCGGTCTCGCCCGAACGATGGCTGATCACCGCCGTCATCCCCGCCCGCTGCGCCAGTTCCACCGCTTCCAGCGTCTCGCTCAGCGTGCCGATCTGGTTCACCTTGATCAGGATCGAATTGGCCGACTTCGCCGCGATCCCGCGCCGCAGCCGTGTCGGGTTGGTGACGAACAGATCGTCGCCCACCACCTGCATGGCGCCGCCGAGTGTGCTTGTGAAATGCGCCCAGCCCTCCCAGTCATCCTCTGAAAGCGGATCCTCGACCGAGATGATCGGAAAGCTCTTCGCTAGTGCCGCGATATAGTCGGTCATCCCCCCGGCATCGAGCACCTTGCCCTCGCCCTCAAGGTGATAACTGCCGTCCTTGTAGAATTCGGTCGCCGCGCAATCGAGCGCGAAGGCAATGTCCTCGCCGGCCCGGTATCCAGCAGCCTCGACGGCGCGCGTCATGAAGCCCAGCGCCTCCTCGGCCGATTTCAGCCCAGGCGCGAACCCGCCCTCATCACCGACATTGGTGTTGTGCCCGGCATCGTGCAGGATCTTCTTCAGCGCCTGGAATACTTCCGAGCCCATCCGCACCGCCTCGGCGATGCTCGCGGCCCCCACCGGCTGGATCATGAATTCCTGGATGTCGATCGGGTTGTCCGCGTGCTTGCCACCATTGATGATGTTCATCATCGGCACTGGCAGGGTGCGGGCATAGACTCCGCCGAGATAGCGGTAGAGCGGCAGCCCGATCTCGTCCGCCGCCGCCTTGGCGACGGCGAGCGAAACGCCGAGAATCGCATTCGCCCCCAGGCGGGCCTTGTTGGGCGTCCCGTCGAGATCAATCATCGTCTCGTCGATTGCGACCTGCTCGCTGGCATCCATCCCGCCGATCGCATCGAAGATCTCGCCCTCGACCGCCTCGACCGCGCGTTGCACGCCCTTGCCGCCGAACCGCGCCGGCTCACCATCGCGCAACTCGACGGCCTCATGCGCCCCGGTCGAGGCACCGGAGGGCACAGCGGCGCGTCCCATCGCGCCCGAATCCAGGATGACATCGACCTCGACGGTCGGATTGCCGCGGCTGTCGAGAATTTCCCGTGCGGTGATATCGGCGATGGCGCTCATCTGATCTCCCCTTTTGCAGTGCAACCGGGGCATACGCGCAAGGGCGGCCCGGCGCAATCAGCGGAGCAAAAACATCCCCTCGACCTCGACCGCCGCGTTGAGCGGCAGCGAGGCGACGCCGACGGTCGAGCGCGCATGCCGCCCCGCCTCGCCGAAAATCGCCACCGCGAGGTCCGATGCCCCGTTCATCACTTTCGCGTGCTCGGCGAAATCCGCCGTCGCCGCAATGAACCCGCCGAGCCGCACCACCTGGGCAACGGCATCGAGTCCGCCCTCGACATGCGCCTCGATCTGCGCGAGCACGTTGATAAAACAGGCCCGCGCTGCCGCAGTCCCGTCCTCGACCGTCACTCCGTCGCCGAGCTTTCCCGTCACCGCGAGCTTGCCGCCCGCGAGCGGCAACTGCCCGCTGACGATCGCCATTCCACCGGCGACCACCACCGGCACGTAATTCGCCACGGCCTTCGCCGCGGGCGGAAGGGTTATGCCGTTCTCGGCGAGGCGCGCGCGTATATCCATGGATCAGCTCACGAGTTTCAGGACGGGACGCTGGCGCTTCGGCCGGCCGGTTCCGGTCTCCGGCAGGTCCAGCGGCAGCAGCGGAGCGGCGGCATCGACACCAGCCGCATCGTCGGCAAGGTCGAGCGCCGCGAGATCGGGCCGCTGCGAATAGGTCGCGGCCAGGTGCCGGAACACATAGTCGAGGAGCGAGGTCGCCTGGCTGATCATTGCGTCGCCTTCCACCGCGCCGGCGGGCGCGAAGCGGGTGAAGGCAAATTCATCGACGAATTCATCCAGAGGCACGCCATGCTGCAACCCGATGCTGACCGCGCCGGCGAACGCCTCGGCCATGCCGCGCAGCGTTGCGGAGTCCTTCGGTAGCGAGATCATGATCTCGCCCAGCCGCCCGTCCGGATATTCACCGGTGCGCAGGAATAGCCGGTGCCCGCCCACCGAAACCTTCTGGGTGTAGCCGCCGCGGCGCGCCGGCAGCTTGCCGCGCCCGGCGGAGGCCGCGCGCGGCGCGGGGAGGGACGGCACCTCGGGCAGGATGGCGCAGACCGGTGCGATGGCCTCGCGCATTGCGGCGATGCCGGCGGCATCGGTCACGCCGAACGGATCGGCGCCGGCCAGGCTCGCGGCCAGCGCCGACTCGGCCGTACGGCCGGAGGCGGCAAGCCGCGCCTGCGCCCAGCGGGCGAGCCCGCCCTCGGAGTCCAGCGCCGAGAGCGGTGCTGCGATCCCAACCGTCTCGACGTCGAGCAGCATCTCCACCGGCCCCGGCGGCAGCAGCCCGGTCAGGCTGCGATGCTGGCGCAGGCCGCACGCCAGGGCCCGCTCGCGCGCGTCGAGCAAGGCGGCGCGCAGGCCGGGCTGGGCGCAACTGGCGGGAACCGGAACCGGCGTGATGGCGCATCCCGGCGCGATGCCCCGCGCCAGCAGCCCGGCCGAGGCAATATCCGCATGGGCGGCGAGCAGCGCGCCGATCGTCGCGGCCACGTCGCGCGCCGTGGGGCTCGCGTAATCGATATCGAGGCGCGCCAGCAGCAGGGCGAGGTCGGCCATGCCGAGTGCGAGGCGCTGGGCCGAAGGTTGCGCCAGCGAGAGGGCGAGCACCGCGTGTTCGACCGCCTCGCCGAACGCGGCAGCGTCGAACATGCCGCTCTCGTCGAGGAACTGCGGCAGGTTGAAGACGAAGCCAGGCACCGGCTCGGCACGGCCCTGCCAGATGCCAGGGCTCGGCGCGGCGCGGCGCGTTGCGACCAGCCGGTGCAGCGTGGACGCGACATCCTCGCCGCGACCCAGACGCTCCGCGGCGGCGGCAAGCGGCGCGATCCAGGCATCGGCCGCCTGGTCGACCCCGATCATCGAGCGATCGGCGCGTAGCGCCACCAGCCCGGCGGCGGCCTGATCGCTCCAGTCGGCAGGAATGATGGCGGGTTCGGGTGCGGCATCGGGATCGATCCCGATCTCGACCCGTTTGAGCCGGATGCCGCGCCACGCGCGGTGCGGTGTCGGGCGATGCCTGCTGGCGGGATCCTTCCTCATGCCCTCAGCCTAACGTGTTCCTCATGGGGTTTCCAGCGGCGGTCGGCGTCATCTTGTGGAAAATTCAGGTCACGGCCACAAAATCTTGTGGATAAGCCGGGGGGCACATGTGCCGGCGCGCGGATGGACCGATCCGACCGTCTCCTGTATAGCAGGCGGCATGAACGAACACCGTGATACGGCAGATGCGTCAACGGTTCCGACGCTGGCTTCGCTCGGCGGTCTGCGCCGGCTGATCGCCAATCCCGGGCTGACGTTGCACACGCTTCGCCACGGCCTGATGGTAGGGCAGGACAGTTTCGGCAATCGCTATTTCGAGGAACGCAGGGCCAGCAGGCCCGACGGCCGCAAGCGCCGCTGGGTGATCTATGCCGGCGGCGCGCGGGAAGCCTCGCTGGTGCCGCCCGAATGGCATGCTTGGCTGCATTTCACGACCGACGCCCCGCTCTCCGAGGCTTCGCGCCGCCCCTGGCAGAAGCCGCACCAGCCGAATCTGACGGGAACGCCTGGTTCCTACCGGCCGCGCGGCCACGATTATCGCGGCGGCACGCGGGGGATGGCCACGGGCGATTACGAATCCTGGACGCCGGAAGGCTGAGCGGCAAGCTGCTGCGCCGGAAGCCGGAAAGGGTGAGATGAAGAATCGGGTATCGGAAATCATCGCGGGCCTGGTCGTGATCGTCGCGGCCGCCGTCTTTCTCGCCTATGCGGCGTCGCGAACGCGCACCGTCGGCGGCACGGGATATGACTTGCGCGCGAGTTTCGGCAGCATCGGTCCGCTCACCGTCGGCTCTCCGGTCAAGATCGCCGGCGTCACGATCGGCGAGGTGACCCGCACCTCGCTCGACCCGCAGACCTATGCCGCAATCGTACAGTTCCGCATCCAGCCGGACGTCAAGATTCCGAAGGATAGCAGCGCGGCGATCGAGAGCGCGTCGCTGCTGGGCAGCGATTATCTTTCGATCTCGCCCGGCGGTTCCGAAACCATGTTGAAGCCCGGCCAGGCAATCACCGCAACGCAGTCGGCCATCAACATCGAATCGCTGCTCGGCAAGTTCGTCTTCAGCGCCGCAAACCTGGCGACCTCGACAGCGAAGGCAAACGGCGGCGGCACTTCGGCACCGGCCCCGAAATGAGCCTCCGTCGCGCCGGCGCCGTCGTTCTGGTGGTCGCGATGTTCGCGGCGCTGCCGGGCCGCGGACTTGCGCAGTCCGGTCAATCGGTGGTGACGGTGCCGGAGGCTCCGCCCGTCGCCTCGGCGCCGAGCCCAGCCATGCCGGATGGCGCGCTGCCGGCGCCGGACCTGCCGAACGCGCCCACCTTGCCGGGTGACCAGGGCGGCGCCTTTGCAGGACCCCCAACCCCGAAAGGTTCGCAGGCGACGCCGCCTGCGCCGCCGAAACAGGTCAAGCCGATCTGGGATCCGCGTCAGGCCGCGATTCTCGACGTGCTTGAGAAGGCCGATGGCGCGGTGAACCGGATCATCGCGCCCGTCGGGTCGAGTTTCACCGAAGGCGCGCTGCGGGTGACGATCGGCGCCTGTGTCGTCCGCCCGGCCGACATGCCGCCGGACGCTGCGGTATACATGACCGTGCGGCACGGCATGGCTGCCCCCGACCTGTTCCGCGGCTGGCTGATCCGCTCCGAGCCCGGCGCCACCGTGGTGGGTGACGCTGCGGTGACATTCCGCCTCATCGGTTGTTCCGCTGGCTGATCGCGGATATTTGTCCGTTCCGGATTGGTAACTTAAATCGCAATGACCGATTGTTAACCGTTTCGGCGGTCACGCCGGCAGGATCCGTCATTGTAACGACATAATTCCGCACCAACCTTCCCAGCGATTACACAACCGCATGGAGGCCACATGACCCATCGCTCGATCCTCTGCACCGCGTGCTGCGCTGCCGCGCTCGCGCTTGGCATGCAGGCGGCGCGGGCCGCGAATCCGCCGCCCGTGACCGGACCCTATGTCGATCTCGGCATCGGCACCAACCTGATGCAGAACCAGAAATACGATTTTGCCCAGCCGAACGGGGCGCGGGGCGGCAATCTGCTGTTTCGCCCCGATTATGCCGGGCAGCTCGGCGTCGGCTACGGCCTCGGCAACGGGTTCCGGGTCGAGCTCGACACCAATTTCTTCCGTAACAACGCCGTGAAGGCCGACGACAATGTCGAGGGCAAGAACCGCGCCTATGGCGGGGTCAACACCTACGGCTTCATGGTCAACGGGTATTACGACATCCCGACCGGGACCAATTTCGTGCCCTTCATCGGCGCGGGCCTCGGGTATCAGTGGCAGAAGTTCCAGCATATCGGCGTGGCGGACCCGTCCGGCGACGTTTATGGCGGCACGTATGGCAGCCTGGCCTATGATCTCAGCGCCGGCGTCGCCTATGACCTGCCTCAGGTTCCGGGGCTCGCGGTAACGGCGCAATACCAATACATGTCGCTGGTCCATAATCGGAAATACAATGATACCGGTGCCGTGCCGAATACCCAGATCAATGTCGGCCAGTCGGGCAATCACACGTTCCTGATCGGCCTGCGCTACGAGCTGTTCCCGCCTGCGCCGCCGGCTCCGGCCGCGGCTCCCGCGCCGACGCCGGTTGCGGCTCCGGCTCCGGCTCCGGCCCGCACTTACCTGGTGTTCTTCAACTGGGACAAGGCGAACCTGACGCCGCGGGCGCAGCAGATCGTCTCCGAGGCGGCGAAGGCGTCGCAGACCACGAAGGTGACGCGTCTGAACGTGAACGGCTATACCGATACCTCGGGTGCGCCGGCCTACAACATGAAGCTGTCGCTGCGCCGCGCGCACAACGTGGCGGCCCAGCTGGTTGCGGATGGCGTGTCGAAGAACGACATCGTGATCAAGGGCTATGGCGAGACGCACCTTCTGGTGCCGACCGGCCCGAATGTTCGCGAGCCGCAGAACCGCCGCGTGGAAATCATCCTTCACTGAGCAAGGCCTGCGGATCGGATCAGGAAACCCCGGCGGAAACGCCGGGGTTTTTCTGTCATTGGCCAAGGATCTGGGAAACGTCGTGATATTGTCACATCGCGTTCCGGTCTGTGGTTTTGGAGCAACACCAATCCGGAAATACGGGGCGTCAACGTTCAAGCCCTCCTGCATCGGCAGGGGCGATGCTAAATGTCCGTCGACGGAAGCTTAACCGTTCGATCAGCAAACAGGCTCCGGCGCACGAGGAGAGACGAAAATGAAATTGCGCACGACACTTCTGGCGGCGACGATCATCGCGGCTCCCGCCCTGGTTCCGGCGGCGGCGATGGCTCAGCCGGTCACCGGCCCCTATGTCAGCCTTGGCCTCGGCTACAACATCATGGGCAGCCGCAAGGTGAAAAGCATCTCGACGCCGTACGGGGATTTTGCCTCGGGGGCGCGTACCCTCTTCCACAACGGGTTCACCGGCGAGGCTTCGGTCGGCTACGGCTTCGGCAACGGCTTCCGCGTCGAACTCGAGGGCGACTATTTCCACAATCAGGCCGCGAAGGTCGACGGGAACGGCGCGCAGGCGGTGGTATCCGGCACCGAGCAGAAATACGGCTTCATGGCGAACGCCCTGTATGATTTCGATGTCGGCGTTCCCTATGTCTATCCGTATGTCGGCGCCGGCGTCGGCTATCAGTGGCTGCAGTGGCGCAATGCCGGCGTGACGGGCGCGCGATTCAATGGCACGCCCGGCGCCTTCGCCTACCAGGCGATCGCCGGTCTGGCCTTCCCGATCCCGGCCGCGCCGGGCCTGTCCGCCACCGTCGAATATCGCTACATGCGCACCATGGGCAGCGACAACTATCGCGCCACCGTCGGTGCTACACCGGTGACGATGAAGGTGGGCGACGAAGGCAACAATATGCTGATGGTCGGCCTGCGCTACGAGCTGTTCCCGCCTGCGCCGCCGGCTCCGGCCGCGGCTCCCGCGCCGACGCCGGTTGCGGCTCCGGCTCCGGCTCCGGCCCGCACTTACCTGGTGTTCTTCAACTGGGACAAGGCGAACCTGACGCCGCGGGCGCAGCAGATCGTCTCCGAGGCGGCGAAGGCGTCGCAGACCACGAAGGTGACGCGTCTGAACGTGAACGGCTATACCGATACCTCGGGTGCGCCGGCCTACAACATGAAGCTGTCGCTGCGCCGCGCGCACAACGTGGCGGCCCAGCTGGTTGCGGATGGCGTGTCGAAGAACGACATCGTGATCAAGGGCTATGGCGAGACGCACCTTCTGGTGCCGACCGGCCCGAATGTTCGCGAGCCGCAGAACCGCCGCGTGGAAATCATCCTCCACTGAGCAAGGCCTGCAGATCGGATCAGGAAACCCCGGCGGAAACGCCGGGGTTTTTTCATGCGTGGAACAAGGTCGCGAGGCGCTCGCGCCGGCTGGTCGTGATGCCGGAGGCGGCCAGGTAGGCGTCGATACCGCCCCAATCCCGGTCGATCGCGGTGAAGGCGCTGTCGAGATAGGCGGGATCGGTCCGGCCGAGCGCGTCGAGCGCGCCGGGATCGACCGTGTGGCCGAGCAGCTTGTTGAGGCTGCGCGCGATGTGCCTGGTTTCCTCGACGATATCGATGCGCCGGCCGGTTTCCTCATAATCGGCGAGGATCGCCTCCCGCCGCACGCCGAGAGCGGTGAGCAGCAGCGCGGTGGCGACGCCGGTTCGGTCCTTGCCGACATGGCAGTGCAGCAGGACCGGCACGCCCCAGCCGCTGGCCATCGCTTCTGTCGCGGCGGAAATCGTCGCGGCGAGCAGGGCGGGCAGGCTGGCATAGAGATCGAGCATCGCCCGCCGCGCGCCCGCCGCACCGGGTTGGCCGGCAAGGCGCAGGATCAGCGTCTGCATGCCGGCGGCGCTATCGGTGCTGGCGGGCATCTCGATGATCCGCGCCGGGGCGAGTGTGGGCCAGCGCGAGGCGAAGCGCTTGCGTTCGCCGCTGCTGCGAAGGTCGCAGACCAGGCGGATGCCGAGCGCTTCGAGGCGCTTCAGGTCGGCCTCGTCGAGGCCGGACAGCTGGCCGGAGCGGAACAGCCGGCCCGGCCGCAGCGTGCCGCCCCCGGTCAGTGGCAGCGGGCCTACATCGCGGAAATTCGGCGCGTTGGCGAGGGTCGTCACGCTGGGATCAGTGCCGCGGCGTGTATTGCTCCATCCGGCGGAACTCGTCCGACTCGACGATGCCGCAGGTCAGCACGACGATCGGCTGCGCCGCCGGATTCTGGCGGGCGAAGGTGACCAGCGCCGTCTGGTCGGGCTGGCCGAGCACCTGATCGAACAAATGCTGGCTCGCGGCGCAGAAATCGGAACCCTGATGGATGCCGGCGGTGGACTGCGCGTTCGCGAGATTGGTCACGTAGCTGTCTTCGTAATGCTGATAGGCGCGCCCGTGCCGGGCCCGGAAATAAGCGTCCAGAACATGCTGCTCGCGCAGGATGTAGGGATGAAAGCGCGTCATGAACTGATCGTACTGGCTGCGCTGGCCACAGGTGAGGGCCGAGACCATCAGCGTGCTTTTCAGGCCGATGATGTCGAGCGCTTCCTGGTTCTGCGGCGTGACGCAGGCGGACGCATTGCCGGTAATGAACGCGGCGGCGAACAGGAGCGGGGCGATCCGGCGCATGCAACCTCCCAACGGAACAACAAAAGGCGGCCGCACAAGATCGCGACCGCCTTCAGATAGGCCCGGAAGCCTCGGGAAGTAAAGAAAGTTCAGGTTAAATTCCGTGTCAGGCGGCGATCTCGCTGAATTGCAGGACCGGCTGGACGTTGGTGAAGTTGGCGATGTCGCCCATCACCTCGGGGCCATGCGCCTGCACGGCCTTGCCGAAGGCCTCAAGGCTTTCGAACTGGAGCGTGGTGATGACGGCGTAGGGCGGAGCCGCGCCATCCGGCCCGTTGACGCCATGCAGCACGGTGGCGCCCTTGAGGCCCATCGATCCCCAGCGGTCGCCGACCAGCTTCATGTGCTTGTCGTGGTAATAGGTGGTGTCGAAGGTCGAGGTGGCGGTCTTCGGATACAGAACGGTAATCGCGATCATATGATGTCCTCCCTAGGCTTCAGTCTTGCCCGGGCACGGCGGCAATGCAAGGGGCGTGCGGGTTACACCCTGGCCACGCGCAGCGCGTTGGTCGTGCCGCTCTGGCCGAAGGGGACGCCGGCGACGACGACGATTTCTTCGCCCGGCTGGGCGAAGCCCTCCTGCCGCGCGACCTTCGCCGAAAGGGCGACAGCCTCGGTCATCGAGCCCACATCCTGCGTGACCACGGCATGCACGCCCCAGACCGCCGCGAGGCGGCGGGCGGTGTCGAGACTGGGTGTCAGGCCGATCACGGGGCAGTCCGGCCGCTCGCGGGCGACGCGCAGCGCGCTGGCGCCGGAACTGGTGAAGGCGACGATGGCGCGCGCGCCGATCGTGTGCGCGACCTGTTCGGCGGCACGGGCGATGGCATCGGCCGAGGAAGGTTCGGGGTCCGGCCGCTTGGCGTCGATCGTCCGCCGCCAGTCATCGTCCCGCTCCACCCGGGCGACGATGCGGTCCATCATGTTCACCGCCTCGCGCGGATACTGGCCGGCGGCACTCTCGGCCGAGAGCATCACCGCATCGGCGCCGTCGAACACCGCGGTCGCCACGTCCGATGCCTCGGCGCGGGTGGGGGCGGGGGCGGAGATCATGCTCTCCAGCATCTGCGTCGCGACGACCACCGGCAGGCCGCGCTGCTGGGCGGCGCGGATGATGCGCTTCTGCACGATCGGCACTTCCTCGGGCGGCAGCTCGACGCCGAGATCGCCGCGCGCGACCATGACGGCATCGGTCGCATCCATGATCTCGTCGAGATTGTCGAGCGCCTGGGGCTTTTCCATCTTGGTCATCACCAGGGCGCGGCCGGCGGCGATCTCCTTCGCCTCCAGCACGTCGGCGGCGCGCTGGACGAAGGACAGGCCGATATAGTCGATGCCGTGTTCGAGCGCGAAGGCGAGATCGGCCCGGTCCTTCTTCGTCAGCGCCGGGATCGGCAGCACCACGTCGGGCACGTTGACGCCCTTGCGGTCGGAGAGCGGGCCGCCGGTGACGACCTCGGTCAGCAGGTGGTCCTCGCGCTTGCGCAGCACCCGCAGGCGCAGCTTGCCGTCGTCGAGCAGCAGGGTGGCGCCGATGCTGGCGGCCTCGATGATCTCGGGATGCGGCAGGTTGACGCGGCGGGTATCGCCGGGGGCGGGGTTGAGGTCGAGCTGGAATTCGGCGCCGGTCTGCAACTGCACGCGTCCGCCGCGAAACTGGCCGACGCGCAGCTTCGGCCCCTGCACGTCGGCGAGGATGCCGATCGGCCGGTCGAACTTCCGCTCCAGCGCGCGGATCATCTGCAGGCGCGCAAGGTGATCCTCATGCGTGCCGTGGCTGAAATTGAGCCGGAACACGTCGGCGCCGGTCTCGAAGAGCTGCGACAGTATCTCCGGCGTCGAACTTGCCGGCCCGATGGTTGCAACGATTTTCGTGCGCCGATGACGCCGCAGCCTGGATGCCATGCTGGTCCCCTCTGAATCTGTCCGCCTGCCAGGTCCCGATGACCGGGTTATCGTGTCGCGCCGTGACCGGCGTCGTGATAAACGTCTCTATGGCAAACATGCGCGGCGATGACCACCTGCCGCACGCGTAAGGAGACCGTTTCAATGGACAACGACCGATTCGACGATGCCACCCGCACCGAACTCGAGGCAGCGGCTTTCCGACGTCTGGTCGCGCATCTGCGCGAGCGGACGGATGTGCAGAATATCGACATGATGAACCTTGCCGGCTTCTGCCGGAACTGCCTTTCGCGCTGGTACCGCGAGGCGGCGGAGGCGCGCGGCCTGGAGCTGAGCGATCCGGATGCGCGCGAAATCGTGTACGGCATGCCCTACAAGGAATGGCAGGCGCGCCACCAGACCCCGGCCAGCGACGCGCAGAAGGCGGCCTTCGAGGTCGCGAGCCGGCAGGGGCATTGACCGGCGCGGGCGCGCGCTCTATCCCGCGCGTCCGACCGATCCGACGGAGGAGCACAGATGGCGTTCGATGCGGCAGAGACCCAGGAAGACAATGCGAGCCACGGCAATATCGCGGCCGACCGGCTGCGCAGCATCGTCGAGCGCATCGAGCGGCTCGAGGAGGAGCGCAAGGCGCTGGGCTCGGACATCAAGGACATCTATGCCGAGGCGAAATCGGCCGGCTTCGATGTCAAGGTGCTGCGTCAGCTCATCCGCCTGCGCAAGCAGGAGCCGGCCGAGGTCGAGGAGCAGGAAATGCTGATCGACGTCTATCGCCGCGCGCTCGGCATGTGAGTTGAGGGGGCGGCGCGCACCTGGCGCCGCCCGACCTGTGATCGCCGGCTCAGCCCCGGCGCAGCAGGGTTGCCGCTTCCACCGCGAAATAGGTGAGCACCCCGGCGGCGCCGGCGCGGCGGAAGCCCATCAGCGTTTCGAGAATGCCGCGCTCGCGGTCGAGCAGCCCGTGTTCCATCGCGGTGGCGAGCATTGCGTATTCGCCGCTCACCTGATAGGCGAAGGTCGGCACCGCGAAGCGCTCGTGCACGCGGCGGATGATGTCGAGATAGGGCATGCCCGGCTTGACCATCACCATGTCGGCGCCCTCGTCGATGTCCATCGCCACCTCGCGCAGCGCCTCGTCGGTGTTGGCGGGGTCCATTTGGTAGGTCTTCTTGTCGCCCTTCAGCGCCGCGTTGGAGCCGAGCGCCTCGCGGAACGGGCCGTAGAAGGCGGAGGCGTATTTGGCGGCGTAGCTCATGATCCGCGTGTCGATCAGCCCCTCGGAATCGAGGGCGGCGCGGATGCTGCCGATCCGCCCGTCCATCATGTCCGAGGGCGCGATCACGTCGATCCCGGCGAGCGCCTGGTTCACCGCCTGGCGTTCGAGGATCTCGACCGATTCGTCGTTGGCGACATAGCCTTCGCGCAGCACGCCGTCATGCCCGTGATCGGTATAGGGATCGAGCGCCACATCGCCGATCAGGCCGAGCTCGGGGAATTCGCGCTTGAGCAGCCGGGCGGCCTGGCAGATCAGGTTGTCCGGGTTCAGCGCCTCGGTGCCCTCGGGGTTCTTGAGCTCGGGCGGGGTGGCGGGAAACAGGGCGATGGCCGGAATGCCGAGCCGCGCCGCCGGCTCGACATGGGCGGCGAGGCGGTCGAGCCCGACCCGCACGACACCCGGCATGGTGGCGACCGGCGTCGGCTCGCCATCGCCGGCGCGGACGAAGATCGGCCAGATCAGATTGTCCACCGACAGCGTGGTCTCGGCGACCATGCGCCGCGTCCAGCCATCGCGGCGGTTGCGGCGCAGGCGGGTGGTCGGAAAGCTGCCGGTGATCATTGCTGCTCCTCGTGCTCGTTACACACGTAGTCGAATTGCGCATGGAAGGGGCCGGCGCAAGGGGCGCAGGCTGCGCTGCGCCTATGCGTTGCCGCCCTCGATCGCGTCGATCACCGCCGCCGTTACCTCGGCCGTGGTGGCATCGCCGCCGAGATCGCGGGTGCGGATGCCGGCCGCCGTCACCCGTTCCACCGCCGCCATCAGCCGCCGCGCCGCATCCGCCTCGCCGAGATGCTCCAGCATCTGCGACGCCGTCCAGAACGCGCCGACCGGATTGGCGATGCCCTTGCCGGTGATGTCGAAGGCGGAGCCGTGGATCGGCTCGAACATCGAGGGGTAGTTCCGCTCCGGGTTGACGTTCGCCGTCGGTGCAATGCCGATCGAGCCGGCGAGTGCGGCGGCGAGGTCGGAGAGGATGTCGGCGTGCAGGTTGGTCGCCACCACCGTGTCGATGCTCGCCGGGGCGTGCACCATGCGGACGGTCATCGCATCGACCAGCATCTTGTCCCACGTCACCTCCGGGAAATCGCGCGCTGTCTCGGCGGCGACCTCGTCCCACAGCACCATGCCGTGGCGCTGCGCGTTCGACTTGGTGACGACGGTGAGGTGCCTGCGCGGGCGCGACGCGGCGAGGGCGAAGGCGAAGCGCATGATCCGCGCGACGCCGGCGCGCGTGAAGATCGCCACCTCGGTCGCGACCTCCTCGGCGTGGCCGCGATGCGAGCGGCCGCCCTGGCCGGCATATTCGCCCTCGCTGTTCTCGCGCACGATCACCCAGTCGAGATCCGCCGGGGCGCAGGCGCGCAGCGGCGAGTCGAGGCCGCGCAGCACCCGGGTCGGGCGGACATTGGCATACTGGTCGAACCCCTGGCAGATCGCGAGGCGCAGACCCCAGAGGGTGACATGGTCGGGGATGTCCGGCGCGCCGACCGCGCCGAAATAGATTGCGTCGAAGGCCTTCAGCCGTTCCAGCGCGCCGTCCGGCATCATCACCCCGTGGCGGCGGTAGTAATCCGAGCCGTAGTCGAACGCCGTGACGTCGAGCGCGAAGCCGCCGTCGCGGCGGGCGAGGGCGTCGAGCACGTCGAGCCCGGCACCGATCACTTCGGGGCCGATGCCGTCGCCGGGAATCGAGGCGATCCGGTAGGTCTTCATGGGCGCTTGCTCCTCTGCCCGTGGGTGAACCGTTGCGCGCCGGGCCGGCTTGCCCGAAGGGCGGGCGCGGCGCATCGTCGGCTGCGGTAACATGTCTCGCGCCGGGGCAAAACCGGTGGCAGCGGAGGGCGTGCGGCGATGACGCGGGCAGGATGAAGACGGATGCGGGCATGATCGCCCTCGGGCATACGGGGTTTGCCGCCTGGCTCATCCTTGTCGGGCTCGGCTTCTTCTTCGGTCTGGCCTACGAGGATTTCAACGCCCGCGCTGGCAGAAGCAGGCCGGGCGGGGTGCGCAGCTTCCCGTTGCTGGCGCTGGCTGGCGGCGTGCTCTACGCGCTCGACCCCGCGCCGCCGCTGCTGCTCGGCGTCGGGCTCGCCGTGCTCGGTCTCTGGCTTGGCCTCTATTACTGGCGCGGCATGGAGGAACTCGCCCCGGACGGCTCGCGCAATGTCGGGCTGATGGCACCGCTGTCGAACGTGCTCGCCTTCCTGATCGGCCCGCTGGCGCTGGCCGGGCCGTTCTGGATGGCGGTGGGGCTTACCGTCGCGGCGACGCTGCTGCTGACGGCGCGCGAGACGCTGCATTCGCTGGCGCGCGGGATCGACCTCGCCGAGATCGTCAATGCCGGGCGATTCCTGCTGATCACCGGCCTCGTGCTGCCGCTGCTGCCCGACCGGCCGGTGACGACGATCACCAGCGTGACCCCGTACGAGGCGTGGCTCGCGATGGTGGCGGTCTCGTCAATTTCCTATGCCAGCTATCTGCTGCGCCGCTATGTGGTGCCGCGCGGCTCGGGGCTCTTGGTCGCCTTTCTCGGCGGCATCTATTCCTCGACCGTGACCACCGTGGTGCTCGCCCGCCGCGCCGCCGCCGAGGCGGCGGCGGTGGTCGAGGCGCAGAGCGGCATCGTGCTGGCGAATGCGGTGATGTATCCGCGCCTGCTCGTGGTGATCCTGCTGTTCGATCCGGCGATGGCGCTATCGCTCGCGCCGTGGATGCTCGGGGTGGGCGCGCTCGGCGGGCTGATCGCACTCGTCTGGTATCGCCTGCGCAACCACGCGGCGACGGCGCCGCCGGCGATCGCCGATGTCTCCAACCCGCTCGGCCTCGGCACGGCGGCGACGTTCGGGGTGCTGTTCGTCGTCGTTTCCATCCTCGCCTCGGTGACGATGCGGGCCTATGGCAGTTCCGGCCTCTACACCCTGGCCGGGATCGTCGGCGTGACCGACATCAACCCGTTCATCATCAGCCTCGCGACGCATGGCGCGGGCGCGGCGCCGGACCCGGTGGAGATGGAAGCCGTGCTGATCGCGACCGGCTCGAACCACATCTTCCAGGCGATCTATGCCAGCGCCTATTCCCGCTTCAGGACCGGCGCGCCGCTGGTGGCGTTCATGGTGCTGATGGCGGCGGCGAGCCTCGGCGCGGCCATTCTGGTGCATTGACGCCGTTTATCGCCCGGGCGCAGGGTGTGGTGAGGCGTTCCAACCGCGACCGCGGAGGGATGTGATGGCTGAGAGCGGAACCCGGCATGCCGCCGCGGCGGCAAAGGCGCATCCGCCGCGGCTGCGGACGCGCACGGCCTGGCGGCGGATCATTGCCGCGCGTTGCGCCGAGCTCGGCCGGGACGATGTGGACGATGTCGAATCGGTGCACCGGCGCCGGGTGGCGATCCGTCGGCTGCGCAGCGTGCTCGCTCTTTTCGCCCCCTGTCTCGACCGCGCCGAACGGCGGCGGTTCGACGCCGCGCTGCGCGAACTCGGCCGAGCATACAGCCCGGCGCGGGACTGGGACGTGGCGTGCCTGAGATCCTTCCCCGCGGCGATGAAGGGGGAGGTGGACGTGGCGGCGGCGGCGGCGGTGCTCGCGGCGTCGGACGCGGCGCGGCGACAGGCGCATGAGCGTCTGGCAGCGAGCGGGGCGGCGTCGGAATGCGCGGATCTCGCCCGGGACATCGCGCGCTGGGCAGCCGGGCCGTCCATCATCGCGCCGGACGCGACGAGCCGGCCGATCGACGTGCTGGCGCCTGAACTGCTCCGCCGGCTCGACCGGCGGGTGCGACGGCGCGGGCGGCGGATCGCCCGCCTGTCGGACAAGGAGTTGCACGCGCTGCGCAAGGCGCTGAAGCGGGCGAACTACGCCGCCGAGGCGCTGGAGGGTGTGGCGCCCGGCCTCGCACTCGGGGATTTCCGCACCGCCGCCGCCGCGGTGCTCGACCAGCTCGGCCGGTTCAACGATGCCGGGGTCGCGCATGACCTTGCGGAAGAGCTTGCGGCTGACGATGTGCCTGTGGCGTCCCTTGTGCGGCGCTGGGCGACACGCCGCGCGCGGAAGGCGAAACGCCGTCTGGAACCGGCATGGCGGGACTATCGCGCCGCCTCCCGTCCCTGGAAGTGAGCCGCGCCGAGGTGGCGGTGGGGGGCGCAGCACTGGTATGATGCGCCGGCCCGAGTCGGCGCCGCTTGCGCGCCCGAACGCCAGATCGGAGTGATCGACATGGATATCCCGGCAGACTTTTCCGCTTCCCTTTCCTCCGTGATCGACACGATGGCGCCGATCTCGGCGCAGATCTGGGATGCGAAATACCGGCTGAAGGACGAGGCCGGCGAGCCGGTCGACCGCACCGTCGAGGACACATGGCGGCGTGTCGCCCGCGCCCTGGCGGAAACCGAGCGCGAGCCCTCAAGCTGGGAGGCGCCGTTCTACGAGGCGCTGCGCGATTTCCGCTTCGTCCCCGCCGGGCGGATCATTTCCGGCGCCGGCACGGCGCGGCGGGTAACGCTGTTCAACTGCTTCGTGATGGGCGACATCGAGGACGATCTCGGCCGGATCTTCGCCCATCTGCGCGAGGCGGCGCTGACCATGCAACAGGGCGGCGGCATCGGCTACGATTTCTCCTCGATCCGGCCCAAGGGCGCTGCGGTGCGCGGGGTCGGCGCCGATGCGTCGGGTCCGCTCTCGTTCATGGATGTGTGGGATTCGATGTGCCGCACCATCATGTCCGCCGGGGCGCGGCGCGGCGCGATGATGGCGACGATGCGCTGCGACCACCCCGATATCGAGGCCTTCATTGCCGCCAAGCGCGAGCCTGGGCGGCTGCGCAACTTCAACCTCTCGGTGCTCGTCACCGATGATTTCATGCGCGCGGTCGAGGTGGATGCGGCGTGGGATCTCGTGTTCGAGGGCAAGGTCTATCGCACGCTGCAGGCGCGGGCGCTGTGGGAGGCGATCACCCGCGCGACTTATGATTACGCCGAGCCGGGCGTGATCTTCATCGACCGGATCAACAAGCGCAACAACCTCTATTACTGCGAGACGATCCACGCGACCAATCCCTGCGGCGAGCAGCCGCTGCCGCCCTATGGCGCCTGCCTGCTCGGCTCGATCAACCTCGCGCGGCTGGTGCGCGATCCGTTCGGCCCCGGCGCGCGGATCGACGAGGCGGAGCTTGCCGAACTCGTCACCATTGCGGTCCGCATGCTGGACGACACGATCGACGCCTCCGGCTTCCCGCTGGAGGCGCAGCGCGAGGAGGCGGTGGCCAAGCGGCGCGTCGGCCTCGGCATGACCGGGCTCGCCGATGCGCTGATGATGTGCGGCCTGCGCTACGGCACGCCGGAGGCCGCCGCGCGGGCCGGCGACTGGGCGCGGCAGATCGAGCGCGCCGCCTATCTCGCCTCCGCCGCACTCGCCGCCGAGAAGGGCGCGTTCCCGCTCTACGACGCCGCGCAATACCTCGCCGGCGAGACCATCGCCGGGCTCGACGAGGATGTCCGCGCCGCCATCGCCGCGCACGGAATCCGCAACGCGCTGCTTACCTCGGTCGCGCCGACGGGGACGATCTCGCTGCTGTCGGACAACGTGTCGAGCGGGGTCGAGCCGGTCTTCGCCCTGGCCTATACCCGCAAGGTGCTGCAACGCGATGGCAGCCGGCGCGAGGAGGAGGTCACCGACTACGCGCTGCGGCTGTTCCGCGCGAAGTTCGGCGAGGGGGCGCCGCTGCCCGCGCATTTCGTCACCGCGCAGGAGCTGACCCCGGCCGAACATGTGCGGATGCAGGCGGCAGTGCAGCGCCATGTCGACAGCGCGATCTCCAAGACGGTGAACGTGCCGGAGGATATTGGCTTCGAGGCGTTCCAGGAGGTCTATCTCGACGCCTACCGCAGCGGCTGCAAGGGTTGCACCACCTATCGGCCGAACGCGGTGACCGGCTCGGTGCTGGAGGTCGCACCACCCGCGGATGCGAAGCCGGCGGTAGCCGCGCCCGCGACCACCGCCGCCGGGCTGCTGGTGCGCGCCGACAAGCTGATCGGTGCCACCTACAAGCTGCGCTGGCCGGATAGCGAGCACGCGATGTACGTCACGATCAACGACATCGAGCAGGACGGGATGCGCCGGCCGTTCGAGGTGTTCGTCAACTCGAAGAATCTCGAACATTACGCCTGGGTGGTGGCGTTGACGCGGATGATCTCGGCGGTGTTCCGCCGGGGCGGCGAGGTCGCTTTCGTGGCCGAGGAGCTGAAGCAGGTGTTCGACCCGCGCGGCGGGCAGTGGAGCGGCGGGCGCTACGTGCCCTCGCTGGTCGCGGCGATCGGCGACGTGATCGAGCGGCACATGGTCGAGACCGGGTTCCTGGTGCCGCCATCGAGCCAGCAGCGCGTGGCGGAAGCGCCGGCCACAACCCCGCTCGGCGCGCTCTGCCCGAAATGCAGCCAGCCCGGGCTGGTGCGCGAGGCGGGCTGCCTGAGCTGCCTGCATTGCGGCTGGTCGAAATGCGGCTGACGGGCCGGGCGTAAGCCTTATTCGGCGGCTTCGTCCAGAGCGCGGCGGGCGGTTGAGCCGCGGATGACGCAGCGCCCGCCGAGCACGGTCTTGCGCACCGGGGCTTCGGGCGCATCGAGCCTTTCGAGCAGAAGGCGCATCGCCTCCTCGCCGATCTGTGCCACCGGCTGTTCGATGACGGTGATGCCCGGACCGACGAGGTCGGTCCAGCTTTCATTGTCGAAACCGGCGATCGCGAGATCCTCCGGCATGCGCCGGCCGGTGGCGCGCAGGGCGCGGACCACGCCCATCAGCAGCAGGCCATTGCTGGCGATCACCGCCTCGGGCAGGTTGCCCTTTGCGAACCAGCGGGCGATTTCCTGCTCGGCAGCCTCGATGCTGGGGGCGATGAAGCGCGACGACGGCGAGAGCCCGGCGCGGAGCATCGCCGCCTCGTAGCCGTCGCGCCGTTCCACACCGGTGGTGCTGGCATTGCCGAACAGCCCGGCGATGCGCCGGTAGCCCTGGCCGGCAAGGTGTTCGACCAGCATCGAGCCGGCGGCGAAATTGTCGAGCACCACGGCATCCTGCGCGCTGGCGCGGCCGGCGCGGTCGATCAGCACCATCGGAAAGGATGGGCGCGGACCCTGGTCGAGCCGCTCCACTGAGGCGCGGGTCGGCGCGAAGATCACCCCGGTGACGCGCTCCTGCTCCATGAGCTGGAGATACATCGCTTCCTTCTCGGGGTTCTCGTCGGTATTGCAGAGGATGACGCGCAGGCCGGCGCGGTAGGCGGCGTGCTCGACGGCGCGGGCGACGGCGGTGAAGAAGGGGTTCGAGATATCGGCGACAATCAGCCCGACCGTCTGCGACTCCTGCGAGCGAAGGCGGCGGGCGGACAGGTTGGGCCGGTAGCCGGTGCGGCGCACCGCCTCCTCGACCTTGTCGCGCAGCGCCGCACTGACGGGGCCGCCGCCGAGCGTGCGCGAGACCGTGGCGGGCGAAACCCCTGCGGCACGGGCCACATCCTTGATACTGACGGCCATCGGGGCGTTGTCTTTCGTGCCTGCCAGAGAAAAAATTCTGGAAATCGTTCTCAGAAACTGAGCATGAAACTGGCTGTTTCCGCAAGGAAAAATCAGCAGGGCACTGAAAATTTTTCTGGAATATCCCAGAATTTTGTTGACATAAAAACATGAAAACGTTTTCAGTCCGGCGCGCAGCAAACGAGGAAGCCGTCAATGCCAGTCTCCACGCAGGATGATCTGCTCCGCCGCGACCGGGTCAGGCTCGGCGCCTCGCCCGCCTCGAAGGCAGCGGCGATCGAGGAGGCCGCGCAGTTGCTGATCGCGTCCGGCTGCGTCGAGCCGGGATATGCGCAGAGCATGTTGCGCCGTGAAGCGGTCGCCAACACGTTCCTTGGTCACGGTGTCGTCATTCCGCACGGGATGGGCGAGGACCGGCACATGGTCCGGCGCGACGGCATCGCGGTGGTGCAGGTACCGGGCGGTGTGGAATGGGGGACGGGGCAGATGGCATGGCTCATCGTCGCCATCGCTGCGCGGGGCGACGCGCATATCGCCATCCTGCGCCGCCTTACCGCGCTGATGCAGGACGGAGAAAAACTCGCCGCGCTGGCAGTCGCGGAGGACGTGGACGAGATCGTCGCCGCCCTCGCGGGCGAGGCACCGCGCGCCGCTCCGGCCGCGCCGGCGGCCGATCTGGCGCACCGGTTCGACTTCGTGGTGGACTATCCCGCCGGGCTCCACGCGCGGCCGGCGACTGCCTGGGTGGAGGCGGTGCGGCAGAGCGGCCTCAGAGTACAGGTGCGGCATGGCGACGAGGTGGCGGACGGGCGCAACCTGGTGGCGCTGCTGCAGCTTGGCCTGCGCGCCGGCGACCGTGTGGTGGTTTCCGCCGAGGGGGATGACGCCGCAGCCGGGCTGGCGCGGCTACGCGCGCGGATGGACAGCCTCACCGCGCAGGAAGTGGCGGATGCGGCGAAGGTGGCGGCGCGCGGCACGGACGCGACGCGGGGTTGGACGCCACCCGGCCCTCTCGCGGCAATCGAGGGTATCGGCGCCAGTCCGGGCATCGCCATCGGCCGGCTGCATGTCGTCGCCGGCGGCGCGGTGGAGATTGCCGATGTGCCGGTGTCGCTGGCCGAGGGCGGGGCGCGGCTGGAGGCGGCACTCGCGGCGACGCGCCAGCAGCTTGCCGCCCTGGTCGACGATACCGCCCGCCGGCTCGGCGCCGCGGATGCGGCGATTTTCCGCGCCCAGGCGGAACTGCTGAACGACGGCGACCTGATCACTCTGGCCTGCCAGCTGATGGTCGAGGGGCATGGCCCGGCTTGGGCGTGGAACCAGGCGATCGAGCGGATGGCGGCGAGCCTGTCGGCGCTGGGCAACCCGGTGCTGGCTGGGCGGGCCGCCGATCTGCGGGATGTCGGCCGGCGTGTGCTGGCCTTGCTTGATCCGTCGGCCGTGCCCGGCTCGCTGCGGGATCTGCCGGCGGCCCCGTGCATCGTCGTCGCCGAGGAACTGTCGCCCTCGGACACTGCGGGGCTCGATCTGACGCTTGTGGTCGGGCTGGCGACGGCGCAGGGCGGGCCAACCTCACACACCGCCATCCTCGCCCGCACGCTCGGCCTGCCGGCGCTGGTTGCCGGCGGCGGCGCGCTGCTGGCAGCAGCCTCCGGCCAGATGGCGATTCTCGATGGCGCGGCGGGGCGGCTTTATCTCGATCCGCCGGAGCCGGCGATTGCCTCGGCGATCGCCTGGCGCGAGGCGATGCGCGCCCGGCAGGCGGAGGCGGCGCAGCAGCGCGGCGCGCCGGCGGTGACGCGGGATGGGCACCGCATCGAGATTGCCGCCAATGTCAACCGGCCCGACCAGGTGCGGACAGCCCTCGAGGCCGGCGGCGAGGGCGTCGGGCTGATGCGCACCGAGTTCCTGTTCCTCGAACGCGGCGCGACGCCGGACGAGGACGAGCAGGAGGCGGTCTACCGCGCGATGATCGCGGCGTTGGAAGGACGGCCCCTGATCATCCGCGCGCTCGATATCGGCGGCGACAAGCAGGTGGCGCATCTCGGCCTGCCGCGCGAGGAGAACCCCTTTCTCGGCGTGCGCGGGGCGCGGCTGCTGCTGCGCCGGCCTGACCTTCTGGAGCCGCAGCTGCGGGCGATCTATCGCGCTGCGATGGCGGGCGGGGATGTGTCCGTCATGTTCCCGATGGTGACGTCGGCGAGCGAGATTGTCCGGCTTCGCGCCGCCTGTGAGCGGATCCGCGCCGAGCTTGGCGCGCCGGTGCTGCCGGTGGGGATCATGATCGAGGTGCCCGCGGCGGCGGTCGCGGCGGACCGGCTCGCCGCACAGTGCGATTTCCTTTCGATCGGCACCAACGACCTGACGCAGTACGCGCTCGCAATCGACCGGCAGAACCCCGCGCTCGCCGCCGAGGCGGACAGCCTGCATCCCGCCGTGCTGCGCCTGATCGCGCAGACGGTGGCGGGGGCGGCGAAGCACGGTCGCTGGGTCGGCGTGTGCGGCGGCATTGCAGGTGATCCGTTCGGTGCGGCGCTGCTCGCTGGACTCGGGGTGAACGAGCTGTCGATGACGCCGCGCGACATCGCTGCCGTCAAGGCGCGATTGCGGGGCTCGCGCTTCGACGAGCTGCGGGCGCTGGCGGCGCGCGCGCTCGATGCCGCGACGGCGGACGAGGTGCGCGCGCTGGATGCGGGAGCGCAGCGATGAGCCCGGTGATCACGCTGACGCTGAACCCGGCGATCGATGAGACGATCCTGCTCGACCGGCTGTCCCCCGGCACGGTCCACCGGGCGCGGTCGGTTGCCTTCCATGCCGGGGGCAAGGGCGTGAATGTCGCGAGCTGCCTGGCCGACTGGGGCGGGATTCCGGTCATCGCCGCCGGGCTGCTCGGCCGCGCCAACGAGGCGCCGTTCGCCCGGCTGTTCGCGTTGAAGGCGATCCGCGACGAATGCCTTCGCGTGCCGGGCGAGACGCGCACCAACGTCAAGCTCGCGCATGCAGGCGAGACCACCGACATCAACCTGCCGGGGCTTGAGGTGACGGCGGAGTCGGTGCGCGCGGTCAGGGAACGGCTGCTCGGTCTCGCGGCGCCGGGATCGGTCGTGCTTCTCGCCGGCAGCCTGCCGGCGGGGGTCGACGAGGGGCTTTACGCCGAGTTGACCGCTTCCCTCGCGGCGCGCGGCGCGCGCGTGCTGCTGGACAGTTCCGGCCCGCCACTCGCCCGCGCGCTGGCGGGCGGCACGCCGCCCTGGTGCATCAAGCCGAACCGCGCCGAGCTCGAGGCGCTGGCCGGGCGGCGCCTGCCGGATGCGGTAACGGTGCGCGATGCGGCGCGCGGGCTGCTCGGGCGAGGGGTGGCGCTGGTCGCTGTCTCGCTCGGTGCCGAGGGAGCGCTGTTCGTCACCGGCGAGGACTGCCTGCACGCGGCACTGCCGCCGATGCGGGCCGCCAGCACCGTCGGCGCCGGGGATGCGATGGTCGCCGGGATCATCGCCGGAATTCACGCGGGCGAGGGGATCGAAGGGATCGCCCGGCTGGGGACGGCCTTTGCCGCCGCCAAGCTGCGCGCACCGGGGGCGAACCTGCCGGAGCGCGCCGTGGTCGAGGCGCTGGCCGGCGCGGTGATCATTCAATACGAGGGAGTGAACGCAGCATGAGCGACATCGTCGCGATCATCGCCGGCGGGGAGGGCACCGTCACCCGCGTCCTCGCGGCCGAGGCGCTGCGCCGGGCGGCGCGGGAGGCGGGACACGATATCGAGATCGAGGTGCGGACCGGCGAGGGTGTGCTCGATCCGCTCGCCGCGAGCCGGATCGCTGTGGCAGGGGTAGCGATAGAGGTCGGCGGGAGTGAAGCGGGCGATCCGCGCTTCGCCGGAAAGGCAACGATCCGCGCGACGCTGGTCGACGTGCTGGCGGATGCCGCCGCCGTGCTCGGCCGCGCGGCGGGGACGACGCCGCCCGGCGGGCGGAGGATCGTCGCGATCACCTCCTGCCCGACCGGCATCGCCCATACGTTCATGGCGGCCGAGGGGCTGTTGCAGGCAGCGAAGGCGCTCGGCCACGAGATCCGCGTCGAGACCCAGGGGTCGGTCGGGGCGGGAACGCCATTGACGGAAGACGAGATCGCGGCGGCGGATATCGTTCTGATCGCCGCCGATCGGCAGGTCGATCTCGGGCGGTTCGGCGGCAAGCGCGTGTTCCAGAGCGGCACCAAGCCGGCGATCAACGACGGCAAGGCGCTGATCGCCCGCGCGCTGGACGAGGCGGAATTGCAGGGTGGCACGGCTCGGCCGGCGGCCCGCACCGGCGCGCGGAAGCCGAGGACCGGGCCCTACAAGCACCTGATGACGGGCGTGTCGTTCATGATTCCGTTCGTCACCGCGGGCGGGCTGCTGATCGCGCTGGCCTTCGCCTTCGGCGGCATTCATGCGACCGATGCCGCCCAGGCGCACAGTTTCGCCGGCGCCTTGTTCGAGATCGGTGCGAAATCGGCCTTCACGCTGTTCGTGCCGGTGCTCGGCGGTTACATCGCCTATTCGATCGCCGACCGTCCGGGCCTCGCGCCGGGGATGATTGGCGGGCTGCTCGCCTCGCTGACCGGGGCGGGGTTTCTTGGCGCGATCCTGGCCGGCTTCATCGGCGGCTATGCGACGCGCTGGCTGAACGAGATTCTGCGCCTGCCGCGCGGCCTGCAGGGGCTGAAACCGGTGCTGCTGCTGCCGGTGCTCGGCACGCTCTTCACCGGGCTGCTGATGATCTACGTCATCGGCCGTCCGGTGGCCGAATTGCTCCACCTGATGACGCATGTCCTGCGCTCGATGCAGGGATCGAGCGCGTTGGCGCTCGGCCTGCTTCTTGGCGCGATGATGGCGTTCGACATGGGCGGGCCCGTGAACAAGGCGGCCTATACGTTCTCGGTCGGCCTGCTGTCGGCGCAGGTCTACACGCCGATGGCCGCGGTGATGGCGGCGGGGATGACGCCGCCGCTCGGCATCGCGCTGGCGACCCGGCTGTTCGCCAGCCGGTTCAACACGCTCGAACGTGAGTCGGGACTGTCGACCGGCGTGCTGGGCCTTTCCTTCATCACCGAGGGGGCGATCCCCTACGCGGCCGAGGATCCGTTCCGGGTCATTCCCTGCACCATGACCGGATCGGCGATCGCCGGGGCGATTTCCATGGTGGCCGATGTGAAGCTCCGCGTGCCGCATGGCGGGGTATTCGTGCTGCCGATCCCGAACGCGGTGACGCATCTCGGGCTCTATGTGGTCGCCATCGTCGCCGGATCGATGGTGACGGCGGTGATGCTCGGGCTGGTCAAGAAGCCGGCGGGCGAGGCCGACGGGTAAGCCGCGCGGGATTGCCGCATGCGGCAGCGCGGGGTAGGCATGGCGCTGCCCGCCGAAGACAGGACCGCCCATGCCCGATACGACACCGCCGCTTCCCGGCATCGACCAGCTTCGCGCCCTCATGGAGTCGGACGTCACGCTCGCGATGGGGCGGACGCTCGGGTTCCACCTGGTCGAGATCGGCGAGGGGCGGGTGGTGTTCGAGGGCACGCCGGGGCGCGAGGTATATAATCCGCTCGGCACGGTGCATGGCGGCTATGCCGCGACGTTGCTCGACTCCGCCTGCGGCTGCGCGGTCCATACCATGCTCACCGCCGAGCAGGCCTATTCGACGCTGGAACTCAAGGTGTCCTACCACCGCGCGATGACGGCGGAGACCGGCACGGTGCGGGCGGTCGGCACGGTGATCTCGCTCGGCCGCCGCGCTGGCTTCTCGGAGGCGAGACTGACCGATGCGAGCGGCCGGCTGTACGCCTCGGCCACCTCGACCCTCATCATCATGCAGCGCTGAGGAGCAGCATCATGCGCATTCTCGTTGTCGGCGCCGGAAGCATCGGCGGATATTTCGGCGGGCGGCTGATCGAGGCGGGGGCGGATGTGACGTTTCTCGTCCGCCCGGCGCGGGCCGCGGCGCTGGCGGAGACCGGCCTCGCGATCCGCAGCGCGAAGGGAGATTTCCACGAACCGGCGCCGAAGCTCGTCACCGCCGACCGGCTGGGACCCGCGTTCGACCTCGTGCTGCTGAGCTGCAAGGCCTATGACCTCAAGGAGGCGGTGGCCGCGCTCGCGCCGGCGGTGAGCCAGCGGACGCTGATCCTGCCCCTGCTCAACGGCATGCGGCACCTCGATGTACTGGACGCGCGGTTCGGCGCCGAATCCGTGCTCGGCGGGCAATGCGTGATTTCCTCGGTGCTGGATGCCGCCGGCCGCGTGCTGCACCTGAACGACGCCCATATGCTGACCTTCGGGCCGCGGTCCGCCGGGCAGGAGGCGCGGGCGCGGGCGATCGCCGAGCTGTTCGGCCGGGCGGCCTTCACCACCCGGCTGAGCGACGCGATTATGCAGGACATGTGGGAGAAATGGGTGTTCATTGCCTCGCTCGCCGGCATCACCTGCCTGATGCGCGCCTCGGTCGGCGCCATCGTCGCGGCGGGCGGCGCCGGGATCGCGCTGGACCTGGCCGCCGAATGCGCCGGCATTGCCGCGCGCCACGGGTTCGAACTGCGGCCGGCCGCCGCGGCGCGGCTGAAGGAATGGCTGGCGACAGCGGGATCGCCGATGACCGCCTCGATGCTGCGGGACATGGAGCAGGGCGGGCGGATCGAGGGCGAGCACATCATCGGCGACCTGCTGCGGCGGGGCGAGACGGCGTCGTGCCCGTTGCTGGCGGTCGCCAACACCCATCTGCGCGCCTACGAGATTCGCCGCGCCGGCGCCTGACGGATAGCCCGGCTTGCGGCCGGGCGGGCGTGGACGCCGAACGAATCTGCATCGTCGAGATCGGTGAGCGGGCGCAGCAGGGCGACTCGGTGGCGGGGAAAGTTGCGCAGCGTGTCTGCCAGGGCGTGCGGCGAGGACCAGCGAACGTCGCGGAACAGCGCGGCGGGACGCCGTCCGGCGAGTCCGATCAGCCAGTAGCCGCCATCGGTCGCCGGGCCGAACACGGCCTGCGCGCCGCGGAGCCGGCGCAGCGCGCTCCGCAGGTCGGCGGCGGTGATGCCCGGAATGTCGCTGCCGATGATGATGACGGGCCGGCGCGGGTGGCGGCGGAACACGCGCAGCATCCGCGCGCCGAGATCACCCCGTCCCTGCCCGGTGCGAATGAAGCCGGGGGCGGCGAGGCGCGCGTGGTGGTCCGGGGTGACGGCGAGATGGCGGACGACACCGCGAAGACGCCGCATTTCGCGCAGCAGGCCGGACAGCATGATTCGCGACAGGCGCCAGGCCGCGCGGTCCCCCACCGTGCGGGCGAGCCGCCGCTTGCCGACGCCGAGGCGGGGGATGCGGCTGAAAACGACGATGACGGGGAGGCTCACCCGCGTCGCCATCGGTGGAACCGCTCGAGGATCGCAAGCCCGCGCGCCGAGGCATGCGCCTGCCGCCACTGCCCGGCGACGGCGCGAATCGCCTCCGAACGGGTGGGATAGGGGAAGATCGTGCCCATCAGCTTCTTCAGCCCGAGCCCGTGCTGCATCGCGAGGGTGAAGCCCGTGAGCAGTTCGCCGGCCTGGGGGCCGACGATGGTCGCGCCGAGGATGCGGTCGCTGCCCTTCCTTGTCAGCACGGTGACGAAGCCTTCGGTATCGCCCTCGGCGATGGCGCGGTCGAGCTCGGCGAAATCGTAGCGGGTGATCTCGGCTTCGATGCCCCGCGCCGCCGCCTCGCGCGCGTTCAGCCCGACGCGGGCGATCTCCGGGCTGGTATAGGTCACCGCCGGCACCGCCCGGTAGCTCGGGCGAAACCGCCAGAACGGGGCAAACAGCGCGCCCAGCGCGGCATATCCGCCCTGATACCCGGCCATATGGGTGAACTGGTAGGGCCCGGCGACGTCGCCGCAGGCAAAGATGTTGGGATAGAGCGTGCGCAGCCCGTCATCGGTCTCGATCGTCCTCGCCGGGGTGAGCGGAATGCCGAGTGCCTCCAGCCCGTAGCCGCTCACCCGCGGGCGGCGACCGATGGCAACCAGCAGCCGGTCGAACGGCAGCTCGATGGTCTGGACCCCGCTGGCCGCGACGAGCGCGAACCCCGCCTCCGTGCGCGTCACCGCCTCGGCCCTGTCGCCGGTGCGGATCGCGACGCCATCGCGCGCCAGCGCCGCCGCCATTGCCGCCGAAACCTCGTCGTCCTCGCGCACCAGCAGCCGCTCCGCCATCTCCACCAGCGTCACCGCGCTGCCGAGGCGGGCAAAGGCCTGCGCCATCTCGCAGCCGATCGGCCCGCCGCCGAGAATGACGAGCCGCCGCGGTAGGTCCTCGATATCCCACAGCGTCTCCGAAGTGGCATAGGGCGCCTCGGCAAGGCCGGGAATGGGCGGCACGAAGGGTTCTGCTCCGGCCGCAATCACGATGGCGCGTGTCGTGATCGGCACCCCGTCGACGGCGACGCACCAGGGCGATTCGATCACGGCCCGTCCCCGCCTGACCTCGACGCCGAGCCCCTCGTAGCGGGCGACCGAATCATGCGGCGCGATCCCCGCGATCGCGGCGCGGACATCGGCGATCGCGGCGCGAAAATCCTTGCCCGCGCGCGCGGCGTGGAGCAGCGCCTTGGACGGCACGCAGCCGGAATTGAGGCAGTCCCCGCCCATCTCGCCGGCCTCGACCAGCGTCACCTTTGCCTTCACCGCGCTGGCGACATAGGCGGCGACGAGCCCGCCGGCGCCGGCGCCGATCACCACGAGGTTGCGGTCGAACCGCTTCGGCCGGCGAAACCGCGCATAGAGCCTGCGGGTGGCGAGCGCGTCGCGCAGGCGCGGGGCCGCGGGCGGCAGGGCGGCGAGCAGCAGCAGGCCGATGACGAGGCGCTGCGTGAGGATCGGACCGTGCCCGCCCAGTGTCGCGAGCGAGGCGCCGGCATTCACATAGATCAATGTCGCCGGCAGCATGCCGATCTGGCTCGCGAGGTAGAAGCTGCGCAGCCGCAGGCTTGTCAGCCCCGCAAGCAGGTTGACCGCGAAGAACGGCACCACCGGCGCCAGCCTGAGCGAGACGAGATAGAACGCCCCGTCGCGGGCAATGCCCCGCTCGATCCGCTCGAACAGCGCGGGGAAGCGGGCGAGGGCGAAATCCCGCAGCAGGAAGCGGGCGGCGAGAAACGCAAGACTCGCGCCGATCGACGAGGCGAAGGAGACCAGCACCGCCCCCTCCGCCACGCCGAACAACGCGCCGGCGCCGAGCGTCAGCACCGCCGCCCCCGGCACCGAGAGCGAAGTCGCCGCCACGTAGAGCCCGAAATAGAGGAGGAACCCGGCGAGCGGATGCGCCGCCACCATGCCGCGCAGCCCGGCGAGATCGCCCTCCAGCCGTGCGATGCCCAGTCCCTGGCGCTGCAACGCCACCACCAATGCGACCAGCGCCAGCGCCAGTGCTGCGAAGCCGAGCGCCCGCGCAGTGCCCCGCCGCCCCGCGCGACCGACCGTCGTCGTGCTCATGTCCGTCTTACCTCGCACTCATGCAGGAGGATGCGCCAAACACGCAGAACCGCGCGCAATGCGGATGATCGAGCGTGACCGCCCGCGATGCGTCCTCCAGCGTGGCGCCGAGATCGAAGCGCGCTTCATAGGGCAGCAGCGTGCAGGCGACGATGGAGAGCGCCTCCGCCCCCTTGCGCTGCACCACCATGCGCGCGGTGCGGCACATCGCATCCGCCCCGCGCGGCCGCAGCGCCGCCCAGGCGGAAGCGCTCACGCCCGCCGCCGCCGCCGGCACGTCCATCTCCGGGAACAGCACGAGATGTTCGGGGTCGAACGCGTCGATCTCCCAGCCTTGCGCCGCGAACAGCCGGGCGAACCCCGCCCGCGTCGCCGCCTCGTCCTCCACCGCCGGGTCGAACCGTGCCGCGATCGAGGGCTGGAACCCGGAAGCGAACAGCGCGCCGATCCCCTCCAGCGCCGGCCCCCAGGCGCGTTCGCCGCGCAGCGCCGCGTGGCCGGCCTCGGTATGATGATCGAGCGAGACGCGCAGATGCAAATCCCGCCCCCGCCACCCCGCGATCGCCGCAATGTGGTGGCGCATCGGCGTCATCGCGTTGGTCAGCACCAGCACCCGATAGCCGCGGTCGAGTGCCATGCCGATCAGCGCCTCGATATCCGGGTTCATGAACGGCTCGCCGCCGGTCAACCCGATCTCGCGCAGCTCGGGATGACGGTCCGCCGCCTCGTCCAGCACCCGGCGAAACCCGTCGAGCCGCAGCCAGGCGAGGCGGTCATTGCGCGGCGAGCTTTCGATGTAGCAGCCCTCGCAGGCGAGGTTGCAGAGCGTGCCGGTGTTGAACCAGAGCGTCTCCAGCGCGTCCAGCGCGACCGTGGCATCCGCTGCCGGCGCGCATTCCAGCCGCGTCGCCGTCGCCGCCCGCTCGGCATGCGGCAGGATGTCGAGATTGGGCCAGATCCCGCTCTCCAGCGTGTCGGCATACTCCTCCGGCAGCTTGGCCCGACGCATCGCCGCCGCCGCCGCGTGATGATCGTAGTCGAGCGGATGCAGCACGATCTCCAGCCCGGCGTCGGTGGGGGTAATGATCGAATACCAGCAGCGCGGCGTGCCGTCATTCGCCGGCATGCCGATCGCCCCGGCATTGTGCCAGACCAGATCGCCGATCCGCCGGGTGAAGCCGATGCCGCAATGCCCAGCGATCACCCCGTCGCAGCCGGTGATGCCGATTTCCCCGGCCATCACGAGATCGGGGTCGGAGGCGAAGAGGAAGCGGTTGATCCGGCTCGGCGCGCCATGCACCACCGCCAGACGCCGCCCGCCGATCACGAGGTCGATCCGCCGGGGCAGGGCGGCCATCCAGCGCCGCGTCGCGTCGTCGATCCGCGCATCGGCATAGGCGAACCAGGCGGCGGCGAGCCGGTCACAGGACGAGCCCTCGGTAAAGCCGCAGCCGCAATCGGCAGCCCCCGCGCCGAGCTGCTCCTCGCAATTGCCCATCACCGTCGCGATCCCGTGGTCGCGGATCAGCGCGGCGCAGGCCTGCGGATCGGCGCCATAGGCGACGACGTCGCCGGTGCAGATCATCCGCTCCGGCGGAATCCCGTGCGCCTTTGCCGCCTCCAGCAGCGCCCGCGTCGCCTGCAGATTGCTGTAGCAGCCGCCAAACACCAGCACCGGCCCATCCGCCTCGATCACCGGTACGGTCTCTGGCCCAATCGCCGGCGCGCTTCCCGCCATGTCGAGCATTGCCCGCCCCCTACACGCCGCGCGCCGATGCGGCGCTGAGCTGCTCAAGGGCGAGCCCCCGCGCCTCGATCCCCCCGCGCAGCCGCCAGATCAGGATGGCAACCGCCCCCAGCGCCCAGAAGCCAGCGAGCATGACGAGTGCCGCCGGCATCGAGCGCGCGCCGACATAGCCGACCAGGAAGGGCGAGAGCGCCGCGCCCACCCGCCCCACCGCGACCGAGGCGCCGATCCCCGTCGCCCGCAGCGCGGTCGGGAACAGTTCCGAGAAGGTCGGATAGGCGGCGATCCAGCTTCCCGTCGCCAGCAGGTTCACCAGCGCGAAGCCGAGCATGATCGGCCCGGCACCGAGCCCGGTCACCAGGGCGAACAGCACGAGGCCGAGTGCGGTGGCAAGATAGAACCCGCCGACCGTCCAGCTCCGCCCGATCCGGTCGAGCAGCGACGCCGCGGCGAGCCCGCCCACGGCGGCGCCGACACTGCCGGCGAGGTAGAACAGTGGCAGCCGGTCCGCCGGCAGATGCAGCACCGGCAGCACCACGATCGGCAGGAAGGCGAACAACCCGTAATATCCCGCGGCTTCGGCGAAATCGAGCGCCGCCCCCAGCAGCAACCGGCCCGGATATTGCCGCACCAGCCGGCCGAACTGCCCCGCCTCGCGGCGGATCCGGTGCACGACCGGCACCGCGGACGCCGGCGGCAGCGTCGTCAGCCCCGCCTCGATCCCGGCGACGATGGCGCGCGCATCCTCCGCCCGGTCGGCATCGATCAGCCAGCGCGGGCTCTCGGGCAGATGCCGGCGGAACCATGCCGCCGAAAGGGCGACCACGCCGCCCAGGCCAAACACAACCCGCCAGCCCAGATCCGGCGGCAGGGAAGACAGCACCAGCCAGGCCAGCAAGGCGGCGATGAAACTGCCCAGCGGCCAGAAATTCAGCACGATCGCCGCCGCCCGCCCGCGCGAGCGGCTCGGCACCAGCTCGGCGATCGCTGCGTTGATCGCCGAATATTCCGCGCCGACGCCGATGCCGCCGAGCAGCCGCAGCACCAGCAGGGCGGCGAGATTGGGCGCGAAGGCGGTGGCCAGCGTCGCCACGCCATACAAAACGAGGCTGGCCAGAAACACACGCCGCCGCCCAAGGCGGTCGGACAGCGCGCCAAACCCCGCCGCCCCGATCATCAGCCCGACGAACCATGCCGCGAGAATCACCGACATCGCGTTGCTGCCGAGCCCGAAATGCTGCCGCAACGCCCCCAGCACATTGCCGATCAGCGTCACCTCGAACGCATCCAGCGCCCAGCCGAGGCCGAACAGCAGCACCGCCGTCGTGTGGAAACGGTTCCAGCTCAGCTCCGACAGCGTGTGCAGGAGATGACTGTCCGAGGGAGGGGCGGAAGGGCGCCTGGTCATGAACGATCCTCTGTGCTGACGGGTTCCGGCATCGAGATATCCCGCTTCCGGAGGACGGAATGCCTTCCGGTAAGGTGCCTTACGTCCGCCAGAACACAATGGTTACAGCCTCACGCCTTCATTCTGCCATCCGGCCCTCGGGCCGATGGGCGGAGGGATCGATTCGTAAAATATAAAGATCAATTTGTTGCCTCCCGGAAGGGGCGGGACTAAGGTCTGGCCCGCTTGCCGGGGGATCCGACTGCCGACTTCAGTCCGTTCGTCAACCGGACCGGCGGGGCCGCGGATGGCCCTTGACGCGCCAATGACAGGAGCGCCCATGACATTCGACCGCGATACCTTCCGTGCCCGGCTTGCGGGCATTTCAGGGATTCTGGCCACGCCCTTCGACGGAAATGACCGTCTCGACACCGCCCGGCTCAGGCCGGTGGTGGAACGGGTGGTGGCCGCCGGGGTGCATATCCTCACCGCAAACGGAAATACCGGCGAATTCTACGCGCTAACGACCGATGAGGCCGAGCGCGCGGTGCATGCGGCGGCGGAACTGGTCGCCGGCCGGGTGCCGCTGATCGCGGGCATCGGGCGATCGATCGGCGACGCGCTGGCGCTGACCCGCGCTTCCCGCGCCGCCGGTGCCTCGGCGCTGATGGTTCACCAGCCGCCCGATCCGTTCGTCGCGCCGCGCGGCGTGGTCGAGTATGTGCGCCGGGTTGCCGAGGCCGGGCAGGGGCTGCCGGTGGTGATCTATCTGCGCAATGACGGGATCGGCCTAGATGCGATCGGCGATCTCTGCGCCATCCCCGAGGTCGTCGGCGTGAAATGGGCGACGCCGGCGCCGATGCGCCTGGCCGCGGCGATGAAGCGGGCCGATCCGGCGCTGGTCTGGGTCGGCGGACTAGCGGAGACCTGGGCACCCGCGTTCTACGCGGTCGGCGCGCGGGGCTTCACCTCGGGGCTGATCAATGTCTGGCCGGCGCATTCGCTTGCCATTCATGCCGCGCTGGAAGATGGCGACTATGCGAAGGCGCGCGCGCTAATCGAGGTGATGGAGCCGTTCGAGGCGCTGCGCGCCGAGGAGGGCAACGGCACCAACGTGTCGGTAGTCAAGGCGGCGCTGGCGCTGATGGGTGAGGATTGCGGGGCGGTGCGCCCGCCGGGCGCCTGGCCGCTTGCCGAGCGGCAGCAGGCGGAACTGCATCGGAATCTTGTGACCTGGGGTTTGCTGAAGGAGCACGCGGCATGACAGCGGAAATCGATATTGCGGAAGGGATCACCCTTCTCGGCGCGGGCCTCGTGAAGACGGGGGGTGTCGCGTTTCACGGCAGGACGGCGGCGACCGGCGAGCCACGCGCGCCCGGTTTCGGCGAGGCTGGCGCTGCCGAGGTGGCACTGGCCTGCGCGCGGGCCGAAGCGGCGTCGGTCGCGTTCGCGGACAGCACACCGGAGGCCCGCGCCGCCTTTCTCGAGGCGGCTGCGGCCAACATCATGGCGCTGGGCGACCGGCTGGTGGAGGCGGCCTGTGCCGAAAGCGGGCTGCCGCGCGGGCGGATCGAGGGGGAGCGTGGCCGCACCTGCGGGCAGTTGCGGATGTTCGCCGGCGTGCTGCGCGCCGGGCGCTTCGCCGACCTGCGGATCGATACCGCGCAGCCGGCGCGCCAGCCCCTGCCGCGGCCGGATCTGCGGCTGCGGAACATTCCGCTCGGCCCGGTCGCGGTGTTCGGGGCCAGCAATTTCCCGCTGGCGTTCTCCGTGGCTGGCGGGGATACGGCATCTGCCCTCGCGGCGGGATGCCCGGTGGTGGTGAAGGCGCATCCGGCGCATCCGCTGACCTCGGCGCTGGTGGGGCATGCTGTGGCGGACGCCGTCGCGTCCTGCGGATTGCCGGAGGGCGTGTTCACGGTGCTGTTCGGCGCGGGCAACGAGCTTGGCGGGGCGCTTGTAGCCGATCCACGCATCAAGGCGGTCGGGTTCACCGGCTCGCGCGGCGGCGGGCTCGCTCTCGCGGCGATCGCAGCGCGGCGGAAGGAACCGATTCCGGTGTACGCCGAGATGAGCAGCATCAATCCCGTCCTGCTCATGCCTGGCGCGCTGGCACGGCGCGGTGCAGGGCTCGGCACCGCTTTCGTGGGGTCGCTCACGCTCGGTGCCGGCCAGTTCTGCACCAATCCTGGCCTGCTGCTCGCCATCGAGGGCGAGGGATTGCAGGCCTTTCTCGACGCGGCACGCGCGGGTCTTGCGGCGGCGGCGGCGCAGACCATGCTCACATGCGCCATTCGCAGTGCCTGTGAACGGGGGATCGAGGCGAGGGCCGCTGAGCGCGGCGTGGAAGAGGTGGCGCGCGGGCCGGGCGGGGCGCTGTTCGCCACGGATGCCGCGACATTCCTGGCTACACCCTCGCTCGCCGAGGAGATCTTCGGCGCAGCCGGGATACTCGTCCGCTGCCGCGACGCGGCCGAGCTGCGGCAGGTCATCGTCGGTCTCGAAGGGCAGCTGACCGCGACGCTGCATCTCGAACCCGAGGATCATGCCGCGGCGCGCGACCTGCTGCCGCTGCTGGAGCGCAAGGCCGGGCGCATCCTGGCCAATGGATGGCCGACCGGCGTCGAGGTCTGCGAGGCCATGGTGCATGGCGGACCGTTCCCGGCGACGACCGATTCGCGGACGACATCGGTGGGCTCCAAGGCGATCGAGCGGTTCCTGCGCCCGGTCTGCTACCAGGACCTGCCGGCGGACCTGCTGCCGACGGCGCTGGCGGACGGCAATCCGCTCGCCATGCCGCGGCTTGTCGACGGCGTGATGCGGGATTGAGGCATACCTACCGTCCGCCGGGCCGCGGTCAGCGGCCCGTGCGGGCGCGCCAGGCGGCGAAACGGGTTTCGGTTTCCGGATCGGTCGGCGGATAGAGGCCGAGGATCGTCGCGCCGGCCTTCACCTGCTCGGTCACGAAATCCTCGAAGACCGTCATCTCCGTAGCCTCGTCGGCGAGTTCGTCGGCGAGGTGGGCGGGAATCACGATGGCGCCGTCGGCGTCGCCCACGATCACGTCGCCAGGGAAGACCGGCGCGTCGCCGCAGCTGATCGGGTCGTTGATGGCGATGGCCTGGTGCAGGGTGAGATTGGTCGGCGCGCTGGGACGCACGTGATAGGCAGGGAAGCCGAGCGCGGCGATTTCGGCGCTGTCGCGAAAGCCGCCATCGGTGACGATGCCGGCAGCGCCCCGCTGCATCAGCCTGGTGACGAGAATGCCGCCGGCCGAGGCGGCGCGGGCATCCTTGCGGCTGTCGATCACCATCACCGCGCCGGGCGGGCAGGTCTCGATCGCCTGGCGCTGCTTGTGATCGCGATCGCGGAAGACGGTGATCGGGTTGAGGTCTTCGCGCGCTGGAATGTAGCGCAGGGTAAAGGCCTCTCCGACCATGCTCCGTTCCGGCGGGCTCAGCGGCAGCGCGCCCTGGATGAACTGCTGGCGCAGGCCGCGCTTGTAAAGCGCGGTGGCCAGGGTCGCCGTGCTGACACGGGTGAGTTTTTCGCGCGTATCCGGCTTGAGCATCGGTTCCTCGCTGCCGGCCGGAAGGTGCAGGTTTCCCGGCCCATGTTGCTGGACGACAGCGCCGGCTGGCGGGATTGCCGCCCGCGTGTCGTGGTGGTGGGTGCATAAGACAGTCCGGGATTGACCATGCATGGCGCTGTCGGGTCAATGCGCCGACCGGGAGACCTGATGCGACCATGGCGCGGGCTGCGGTCGATCGTTCGCACTGCCGATCAACGGCAATTGACTCATCTCAATGCCGTGATCCCCTTTGCGGCCTATTATCCCGAATCTGAAATCCATCGGATTTCAGATTCAAAGTGGACACTGGAAAAAACAATAGTTTAGTGGCCTGCTTGTCCCTGAAATTCACCCACGAATTTCAGGGGCAGGACACTAAAGCATCATCCGATCGGATAGAGTCATCTGATCAAATAAAGATGCCATGATTATCAACTTGATAGAGCACTGCTTCGGATTCCCCTGGATGAAAGGCGGCCCGCGATGCCGAACCTGATCCGTACCGGCCTTCTGATGGCGGCATTGACCGCGCTGTTCGTGGCGATCGGCTACTGGATCGGGCGAGGAGCGGGGGCGGCCATCGCGCTCGCATTCGCCGCGGCAGGGAACTTCGTGGCATATTGGGTGTCCGACCGGGCGGTGCTGGCGATGTACGGTGCGCAGCCGGCGAATCAGGCCGCGTTTCCGCGCCTCGTTGCGCAGGTGGATCGGCTGGCGAGCAAGGCGGGACTGCCGCCGCCGCGCGTTTATGTCATCGACAACGATCAGCCGAACGCCTTCGCCACGGGGCGGAACCCGCAACATGCCGCCATAGCCGTCACGACCGGACTGCTCGGGGCGCTGGATGAGGCCGAACTTGCCGGCGTGATCGCCCATGAACTGTCACATATCCGGCACCGCGACACGCTGACGATGACGGTCACGGCGACGCTGGCCGGCGCGATCGGGATGATTTCGAACCTTGCCATTTTCTTCGGCGGCAGCGACGAGCGACGGAGTTCACCCTTCGCCGGCATTGCCGGACTGCTGCTTTTGCTTCTTGCGCCGCTGACAGCCACGCTGGTGCAGCTTGCCATTTCCCGCACCCGCGAATATGCGGCGGATGCCCGCGCCGCTTCTCTCACGGGCCAGCCGCTGGCTCTTGCCCGCGCGCTGATGCGCATCGACGAGATGGCGCGCTGGGTTCCGAATGACGATGCCGAACGCAACCCCGCGACCGCTTCGCTGTTCATCGTCAACCCGCTCTCCGGCACCACGTTCGACACGTTGTTTGCCACCCATCCACCCATCCGCGAGCGCGTGGCCAGGCTGCGGCACATGGCGCAGTTCGACGTTTCGAAGAACTAACGAAGCGTCAATTTGTTGGGGTGAGGGAATTGGTACACGAGGAAGGCGGGCGTGCCGAGCGAGCGGCACGCCCGTGCGGGATCAGCCCGCCTTGATCTCGATCTTGCGCTCGGCGCGGATGGCCTCGGGGCGCTTGGGCAGCGTGATCGTGAGCACGCCGTTCGCAAAGCGTGCCTCGATCTTCGATGCGTCGGCGCCGGCAGGTAGGCTGAAGCGACGCTCGAACTTGCCGTAACGCCGTTCGCAGAGTTGGTAGTCCGCTTCTGAGGTTTCCTGCTCGGTCCGTTTTTCGCCGGTGATCGCGAGCGTGTCGTCGGTGGCCTTGATCTCGACATCCTTTTCCGTCAGTCCGGGCAACTCTGCCGTGATGACGAAGGCTTTTTCCTGTTCGACGATATCCACCGCGGGAGCGCCAAGGCCGCGCGAGAGGAACGGTTCGAAGGGCAGGCTGGTGGGCAGGGCGCGACGCAACAGGCCACCGTCGAAATCTTCGAAGAGCCGGTTCACTTCGCGGCGCAGGGACTCGAACGGGCGCCAGAACTCGGGCGCCGCCTGCGGGCGGCGTTCGGGTTCCGCCGCTTTCGGCCGGGGTTCGACCTGAATACTCGGCATGGCGATTCTCCTTTCCTGAAGACGATTTTTCAAAAACCGTCGACGGCTTGAGACGTTAGCTTTGGCTGGTGCGCCGGCATTGATCTGGGTCAACGATGACGGCGGTGATACCAGGCGCAATGTCTCGTTCGGTCCGATCGGATCGTGGATTTTGCAGCAGATTTCGGAACGTGCGGGACGGGTTCCGGCAAGCTTCTGGCGGCATCGGCCTTTCGGGCGATGCCGCAGGGCTTATCGGATGAACCGCCGTCGCCTACTGGTCGGCCGGCGGTTCGACTTCCGGTGCGTCGATATCCGGCTCGGGTGTTTGCGGGCTTGGCACCTCGATTTCCGGCGCCTCGACCTCCGCGGCTTCGGTATCGGGCGTTTCACCCACCTCTGGGGGTTCGACGTCGCCCGAAGCGTGGGCGGTGCCGGGATTTCCGGCCGGGCCCTCATTCGTGCGGACCTCTGCGGCGGCGGAGGATTTCGTGGTGCTGCCGCTTGGGCCCGCCTTGGTCGCGGGCGGTTCGGATTGCGGCAGCGACGGGACTTCGGGCGTGACTTCCGTGGCCGAGATCTCGCCGTTTTCCGCGATCTCGCCGACGACTTCGACGGGGTAGAGGCCGGAGAGTCGTTGCCGGCCGGCCCGCTCGGTCGCTTCCATTCCGTCGGCGGCCAGCAGCCGGCCGTTGCCGGTCGAGCGGAAATAGTTCCGGACCTCGACCCGCGTTCCCGGCGCGCCGAGCTGGATCGGTCGCGGTTCGAGCGTGGTCAGTACAGGGTGGCCGTTGACGATGATGCCAGAGGCAACGACACGCTCGCCGGCATGGAGCCCAGCGATTTGTGCCGGGTCGGCGCGCAGGGTGAGGCGGCCTATCGTTACGTGGCCTGCCCCGGCAGTGTTCACCGCGGCTTCGAGCCGGAAGGCGTGCGTCGGCGGCAGGACCGTAACCCGGTGTGCAACCCATTCGCCATTCGCCAGGCGCTGTGCCGAGAGTCCGACCACCTGCCCGGGGCGAAGCCGCGGCGGCCGCACGCTGGCGCCGAGGGTGACCGTCTGCCGCAGCACGGTGATGACATGCCCGCCATCCGCCACGTGCGAGACCGGCCCGATGATCGCCTGCCAGGTGGCGATGCTGCGGGCGAACCCGCCATGCGCTCCGATGGCGACGCCGCGCACGAGGGCGATGTCGCCGACCCGCAGGCTCGCCACGGTTGCCGGATGACCGTCGATCGTCACCAGCGTGTCCGCGTCGATCCGGTATTCGCGGCCATTGACGAAGACGCTGCCGAATCGCTGGATGGGGCCATAGCCGACGATCGGGGCGCCGGTGCCGCCGATGCCGCCGGGGGCGCGCTGGATGCCGGTGCCGCCGATGCCGCCGGTCTCCTCGCCGATCCCGGTGCCGCCGATGCCGCCGGTTTCCTGTTCAATGCCGGTGCCGCCGATGCCGCCCGCGCCCTGGGCCCTGGCGACGGGCAGGCCAAGAGAGAGAAGTGCTGCGATCAGCAGGGCGACGACGCGGGGCGCGCGCGCAGTGTGGCTGTCAGGGGCGGTCATCGGCGTCGGTCTCGTAATAATAGACGCCGAGGCGGAGGCGGCGCAGGGCTTCGCGTTCCGGATCACCGCCTGCGGCGTCCGTGCTGGCGAGATTGCCTTCGAGCAGTTGCTCGTTGCACTGGCGCAGCAGCCGGTCCGCCATGTCGGACAACACCGGACGGGCGGCGTTCAGGCGGCTGGCGCCGATGCCGTTATGAAACAGGGCGCGCTCGATGAAGACCGGCGTTTCACCGGCGAGATTATGGAAGGCGCTGCGCATGTGGTCGCCGACATTGGCGCCGAGGAAGAGAAGCTTTTCTCGCGGTTCGGTGGGGGTGAAGGCGGTGCGCAGGAGGCGCAGCCGGTCGTCCGCCAGGCGTTCGACGACGCCGGCGCGTTCAAGTTCCTCGATGACGGTGCGGGCCCGCACATCGACCTTGGCCGCCCGCAGGAGGGCGTCGAAACCGGGGTCGTCCCCCTCGCCGCGGGTCGTCAGGGGCAGGGGCGCGCCGTCCGGGCCGCGGAAGGCGGCGGCCGAGACCCAAGTGCCGACCACACGCGCGGCGGCGTTGACCCCGGCCATCCGGTCGCGCGGTTCGGCCGTGTCGGGGTGCGTGGCGATTTCGCGGAGCCGCTTGACCTCGCGGCGGTTGATACCGGTGACGACGCTGATCTGGCTGTCGGTCGGGGCTTCATCGCCCTCGTGCCCGCGCAGCGCCTCGTCCACATAGACGCGCTTGAGCAGGTCGCGGAACGCGATGTAACCCAGCCCCCGCCGCATGAGATAGGCGACGAGGGGGCGCAGCAGCCGGCGCAGCATGTGTTCGATATCAGATTCCATTCCTGCACGTCCGTCGCATGCCTGTCGGTCAGCGGATCCGGCACCCTGACCCATCAAACTGTGTGATAATATCCCACATAATGCAAGATATGAAAATTGCAATTCCATGACAGCGGCATGGCGCCTTGGATCGCCATATTCCGCTATGTTAATGGAACCGCGTGACAGGGGGGTAGGATGACCACCGGAGCCGGCGTGCGAGCGAAGGGCAGGGGCAGGGGTAGGGGTGTTCTGCTGCCCGCGCTGGCCGCTCTCGCTACGGCACAATGGCCGGTGCTGGTGCATGCGGCATCACCGGCGGGATTCACCATTGGACTCGAGCCGTCCTATTTCACCGGACGTTTCGGCACCAGGCACACGATTCACATCTACGATCTGCCGCTTTCGATCACCTATCGCCATCGGAACCTTCGATTACGGGTCGAGCTTCCCTACATTGCGGTCACCGGCGCCGGTATCGTTGCCGGGCAATCGATCATCGCCAGCACCGGGTCCGGCGCGGTGCGCAGCGGGCCCGGCGACATGTGGCTCAAGGCGGAGTACCGGCTCGATCGGGCGCGGGGTGTCCGGCCATCGTTCGAGCCTTATGTGAAGGTCAAGGTGCCGGTGGCCTCTTATGCCAAGGGGCTCGGCACCGGCCGCTTCGACGAGGAGGCCGGGCTGCGGATGGTCTGGCGGGCGGGTACGCGGGTGTTTCCCTACCTGCAACTGGGGTACCGCATTGTCGGCCGGTTGCCGGCACTTCACCTGCAGAACGTGGTGACGTTCGAGCCTGGCGTGGCCGTGGCGGTGGCGCCGCGCCAGTTCCTCAGCGTGATCGTGATCGGCCACACGCCGATCCAGAAGCGGCGGACTGCGGTGGCTTCTGCCATACTGGCATATAACCTGCGGATGAATTTCCGTTGGGAATTGCAGGTTTATGCGACCCGCGGGCTGACTTCGCAAAGCGCGGCGTTCGGCGCCGGCTTCGGCGTGATGGCGCATTTCTGACGCGTTTTCAATAGCTTGTAAAAGTTCATCGAACGAGGGGCGGAGCTGACGCCTGCACTCGGCGCGACTGGCTGCGCACGATCACGCTTGCTTTACTTCTTGACCGTGGAACTTTCTCCCACAATAATCCGCGCCGAGGCCGTCAGAAAGGAGCCCGAAATGCGTGACGTTCAGGTTGTCGAACTGGACAATGGTCCGGGAGGCGCAGGGGCGGTCTGGCGGCAGGGGTGGATGCCGGGGCGTGATCCGCGGGACGCCGAGGCGGGAGACCGGGATCCGGCGCCTTCCGAGCGCCGTCATCAGGGCAATGCCCGCAGGGCCAGGCTGCGCCCGCTCATTCCGTGTGCCGGACGGGTCGGGCCGGCGGTGGTTTTCCTGTATTCTCACGACACGTTCGGCCTCGGGCATCTGCGGCGGAACCTCGCGATCGCCGAGCGCCTGCTGGAGGCCGGTCAATTCTCGGTCCATCTGCTGACCGGCTCGCCGGTCATCGCCCAGTGGCGGCTGCCCTCGGGACTGCATGTGCATCCGCTGCCGCCGGTGGTGAAGACCGGCGCGGAAACCTATGCGGCCCGCGAAGCCGGGCATAGTTTCGGTCTGGTCAAGGGGTATCGCGCCGCGCTGATCCTCACGCTCGCGCTGCGCTACCGGCCGGATATCTTCCTTGTCGACCACGCGCCGGCGGGGATGAACGGGGAAATCCTGCCCACGCTCGCGATGATGCGCCGCGACCTGCCGGACACGCGGGTGATGCTCGGGCTGCGCGACATTCTCGACAGTCCGGACACGGTGCGCGCCACCTGGGCCGAGCAGGAGATCCTGCCGCTGCTCGAGCAGGCGTATGACGACATCCTCGTCTATGGGTCGCGCAAGCTGTTCGACGTGGTCGATGCCTACGGAATCGCGGGCGAGACGGCTGCGCGGGTGCGCTATTGCGGCCATGTCGTTGCTGCCGATCTGCTGCGGCCGGATGCCGAGGAAGGCACGCCGTGCTGGTCCGCCGCGCGAGCCGCGGGGCGCAAGGTCGTGCTGGTGACGGCGGGTGGCGGCGGCGACGGGTTCGCGCTGATGGAGGCCTATCTGCACGGCCTGTCGCGAATGGCGCCGGGAGCCTGCCATTCGGTGATCGTCACCGGTCCGCTGATGTCGGTCGACCAGCGTGCGGCGCTCACCGCCACGGCGGCGGGGCGGGAGGACATCGATCTCGTCGATTACATCACCGACCCGCTGCCGAGCCTGCGTGCCGCCGATCTCGTGATCGCGATGGCGGGCTACAATACCAGCGCAGAGCCGATCGCCGCGCGCAAGCGGACGATCCTGGTTCCGCGGCCAGCGCCGCGGGCGGAACAACGTCTACGGGCGCATCTGCTGGCCCGTCTCGGCCTTGTGCGCGCCATCGAGCAGGGGCCGGATCTCGCCGACCGTCTCGCGCGGGAGATTCCGGCCGCCCTCGCCGCGCCGCCGCCTTCGTCCGTCGCCTGGGCGCAACTCGACCTCAACGGCGCCGAACGCGTCGCCGCCCATCTTGCAACCGCCATCGAGGCGCGTTCGGCCGCCTCCGGCATTGCCGGGGAGTTTGCCTGATGCCTGCCTTTGCCTATCTCGATATCGCCGGAGAGCCGGACCTCGCGGATGCGCCGATCGCCTATGTCATGAAGCGTTATCCGCGCCTGACCGAGACCTTCATCCTCAACGAGATCCGCGCGATGGAGCGGCTCGGGACGAAGCTGCACATCGTCTCGCTGCTGCCGCCGGAACCACCGCCGCATCATCCGATGGTCGCCGAGGTGGAGGCGCCGCTGCATCCGGTGCCGGCGGCGAGCGACCGGGCAGGACGGCGGGAGATTGCCCACGCCCATGCCCGCGCTATCGCTGCCGCGCCGCTGCGCTATCTCGGCGCCGTCGCCCGTGCCGCGCTGTGGTGCACGCGGTCGCCTACGCCGCTTTCGGTCTGGAAGCAGTTCCTGCGCGGCGGCGTGATCGCGACCTTGTGCCGGACCCACGGCATCCGCCATATCCACGCCCATTTCGCCAATGCGCCGGCAGCCTCGGCCTGGTTCGCCAGCATGATGACCGGGCTGCCGTTCAGCTTCACGGCGCATGCCAAGGATCTCTATCTCACGCCGCCGGAGGTGATCCGCAAGCGCGGCCAGGCCGCGCGCTTCGTGGCCACCTGCACGGGCTACAATGTGCGGTATCTGGCTTCGCTGCTCGGTGATCAGGCCGACAAGATCCATCTTGTCTATCACGGTATCGATCTCGGCCTGTTCGGCGCCCGCAAGGTGGCCGAGGCGAAGCCGGCGGAAGGCCGGCTGATTCTCTCGGTGGGCCGGCTCGTGCCCAAGAAGGGCCATGATGACCTGGTCGCCGCCTGCGCCCTGCTGCGTGATCGCGGGATTGCGTTCCGCTGCCGGATCGTCGGCGAGGGGCCGCTGCGGGCGGAACTGCAGGCGCAGATCACGGCGAGCGGGCTGGAGGGTATCGTGACGCTCGACGGCGCGATGACCCATGCCGACCTGATCACGCTCTATGGCACCGCCGATGCCTTCGCGCTGGCGCCGCGCGTCACCGAGGATGGTGACCGGGACGGGATTCCGAATGTGATTGCCGAAGCGATGGCGATCGGCGTGCCGGTGGTCTCGACCAGCGTATCGGGGATTCCCGAACTGGTGCGCGACGGCGAGACCGGGCGGCTGGTGCCACCGCGCGACCCCGCGGCGCTGGCCACGGCGATCGAGGCGACGCTGGCCGATCGCGCGCAGGCGCGGCGCCTGGCGGCGGCAGGTCGGGCGCGGCTCGAGGGCGAGTTCGACCTGTGGAAGACGACGCGCCGGCTGCACGCGCTCTTCGGCTGCGCCGAGTGCGAGGGGGCGCCGCCGAAAGGCGGTTCGCGGTTCCGCGCCGAGGGTCTGGCGGCGCAGCCCTCCCTGGCGGAGGTCGCGCCATGAAGATCCTGTATCTCAATCTCGACCGCGGCATTCCGGTCGAGGGTGACAAGGGTGCTTCGGTGCATGTGCGCGAATTCGTCACGGCCGCGGCGGCGCTCGGCCATGAGGTGACGCTCGCCTGCACCACGCGCGGCGCCGGTAACCCGCCGCCGCCGGCGCGGATCCTGCAATTCGGCGCGCCGCCGACCGACATGTCGATCGGCAACGAGATCGAGCGGCGCGAGCGTGTGCGTCTCGATCATGACGGGTTGGTCGCGGACCGGATCTGCTCGACGCTTGCCCGCCTCGGCATCGAGCCGGATCTGGTCTACGAGCGGCACGCGCTGTTCCATCGCGCTGGCGTTTCCATCGCTGCGCGGCTCGGCGTGCCGCGGATTCTCGAGGTCAATGCGCCGCTGGTCGAGGAGCAGCGGCGATTCCGTGGCCTGTATCTCGTCGATGAGGCGCTGGAGGCCGAGGAAGCCTCGTATCGCGGGGCGGATGCAATCATCGCCGTCTCGCGGCAGGTGGCGGCGCACGTCGCCGGCGTGATCGGCCGGACGGATCGCATTCATGTCGTGCCGAACGGTGTCGATCTGGCGCGGTTCGCCAATGTTGATGCCATCGGGGCGGTGATACGTGCCCGGCTCGGGCTCGCCGGCCGGCGGATTGCCGGCTTCATCGGCAGTTTCAAGACCTGGCATGGCGTGCCGTTCCTGATTGAGGCGATTGCGGCCGCTGCGGCGTGGCATCCTGACCTGCACCTTCTTGCGGTCGGTGACGGGCCGGAGCGCGAGGCCGTGGCGGCACTTGTGGCGAAACTCGGCCTCGCCGACCGGGTGACGCTGCCGGGACGCATCCCGCATGGCGAGATTCCAGGCAGGCTCGGGGCGATGGACTTCACCGTTGCCCCCTATCTGCCGCAGCCGGATTTCTATTTCTCGCCGCTGAAGATTTTTGAGTCGCTGGCGGCCGGGCGCGCGGTGGTCGCGCCGGAGATCGGCGAGATCGATGGCATCGTCGCCCATGGCGAAACGGGGCTGCTCTATCCGGCCGGCGATGGTATTGCGCTGCAGGCGGCGCTGTCGCGCCTGCTTGCCGATCAGGCCGCCTGCCAGACGATGGGTTGGCGTGGCCGGCAACGGTTGGCCGGGCGCGACTGGCGTGACGTGGTGCGGCTCTGCCTCGCCCTCGCACCGGTCCGGCTGCCCGCATGACCGGGCCGGGCGGCGCCTGGCTCCGCGCCTATCTCCGCTCGGAATGGCGGGCCCTTTCGGCTGGTGCCGCGGTGATGGCGGCGCGGGCCGGCGTTTTGCTGATGCTGCCCTGGCCGCTGAAATTCATCATCGACAACGTGATCTTCCAGCGCCGGCTGGCGCCCTGGCTGCACGGGGTGCTGCCCGATCCGCTCACCCAGCGGATGGCGCTGCTCGACACGCTCGGCCTCGCCATGCTCGGGCTCGGCATCGCCGACGCGCTGCTGGTCTATCTCGGCAACCGGCTGTTTCTCGATGCCGGGCAGCGGATCGTCTTCGCCATCCGCGCCGACCTGTTCGCGCATCTGCAACGCCTGTCGCTCGCCTTTCACCGCCGCCAGCGCGCCGGCGAGCTGATGGCGCGGCTGACCGGCGATGTGCGGCAGTTGCAGGATTTCATCGCCGCGGTGGGGATCGACCTGCTGCCGCACGGGCTGACCATTCTCGGCATGGCGACGGTGATGCTGCTGATCGACTGGCGGTATGCGCTGATCGCGCTGTCGGTGGCACCGCTGCTGTTCTGGATCGCGCGGGTTTATGCGGGGCGGCTGCGCCACGCGCTGCGCCAGGTGCGACGGCACGAGACGACGCTGAGCGGGGTGATGCAGGAAATCCTCGGCAGCGTGCAGGTGGTGCAGGCCTTCGGCCGCGAACCGCACGAGGACGGGCGGTTCGGCGCCCATGCCGGCCGCAGCCTCGAAGCCGGGCTGCACGCCAATGCGGTGCAGGCGCAGTTCAGCCCGGTGATGAACCTCGCCATCGCGGTCGCGACCGGGGCAATCGCCTGGTATGGGGCGGCGACGGTGATTCGCGGCACGCTGACGCCGGGGGAATTGCTGATCTTCCTCGCCTATCTGCGCGGCATCGCCACCCCGGCGCGGCAGCTCGCCAAGACCGGGCGGGTGTTCGGCCGGGCGTCCGTCGCGATCGAGCGGATCGGCGAATACCGGGCCGAGCGGTCGAGTGTCGCGGAGGCGCCGGAGGCGCTGCCCTTCGCCGGGCGGGCGTCGCGGATCGAATTCCGCGAGGTCGGCTTCGGCTACCGCGACGATCACGAGGTGCTGCACGGCGTTTCCTTCGTGCTGGAGGCCGGGCGCACCATCGCACTGGTGGGCGCGACCGGCTCGGGCAAGAGCACGATCGCGAGCCTGATCCCGCGCTTCTACGACGCGACATCCGGTGCCGTGCTGCTCGATGGGCAGGATATTCGCGGGTTGCGCCTCGCGGATCTGCGCCGGCAGGTGGCCCTCGTGCTGCAGGACCCGGTGCTGTTCCAGGCGAGTGTGTGGGAGAACATCGCCTATGGGCGCGAGGGCACGGGGCGGGACGAGGCGATCGCGGCGGCGCGTGCGGTCGGGATCGATGCGATGGTCGAGGGCCTGCCCGATGGGTTCGACACCATGGTCGCCGAGCGCGGGCAGAGCCTGTCCGGCGGGCAGCGCCAGTGCATCGCCATCGCCCGCGCCATGCTGTGCGACGCGCCGATCGTCATTCTCGACGAGCCGAGCAGCAGCCTCGATGCCGGCACCGAGCGGCGGGTGATGGCGGCGCTCGACCGGCTGGCGGCGAACCGCGCCGCCCTGGTGATCGCGCACCGGCTTTCCACCGTCCGCGCCGCCGACGAAATCCTGGTGCTCGACGATGGCCGCATCGTCCAGCGCGGCACGCATGAGGCGCTGCTGGCCGAGGGCGGCCGATATAAAGCGCTCTGGCAGGCGCTGCGCGACGATTCTCCTTCTCCCCAACTTCGCCTGGTGGCTCAATGACCCGTTCCGTGCCCGCCGTTCCGCACCTGCTCGCCGCCCTTGCCGCCGGTGTGGCCCTTGCCGCGCCGCTGCGCGCCGCCCGCGCCGATCCCTGGATTCCGGCGTCGGGGGATGGCGTCGTCAAGCCGATGGTGCGGCTGTTTCACGGCAACCAGGCGTTTCCCGCCGGCGGCTTCACCACCAATGCGCTGCGCGGATCGAGCGAGAGTTCGACGCAATATCGCGTCACCGGCGTGCAGGGGATCGGGGATGGCCTGTCGATCGAATACGATCTGCGTGGCGGCCGGGTGCGCAGCTTCGCCGACCGTCACCACCGGCCGGTGGCCAGCGTTTCATCCGGTCTGCAGGACGAGGAGATCGGCCTGAATTACGGGCTGGTCCAGACGCCGCGCTTCGCGGACTCCATCACGCTGAACGTCATCGTCCCGGCGGGGCGGACGAAGCCATCGCCCGCGCTCGGCACCGGGCGTTGGTCGGTGGAGCCGGATTTCCAGGCCGGGATCTCGCGGCCCTGGGGCAGCCTGACGATGGTCGCGGGGGCGCGCATGTTCCTCGATGGGGCGGCGACGCAGCTGCGCGCGACGATCGATCTCTCGCTCCATCTCACCCGCCGGCTCGCGCTGACCGGCGAGGTGTTCGCGGTGAAGACGATCCGGCAGAGCGGCACGATTCCGCCCGGCGCGCAGGGCGAGATTTACAATCTGGTGCGGCCGGCAGTCGGCCTGACCTGGCGGTTGACCAAGGCGATACGGCCGTTCCTGCTCTACGAGGTGAACGTGGCGGGGGAGGGAATTCATGCCGGCAGCCGGCTGGAGCTGGGCGTTGCGGTGCATTACTGACCCGCGCGCCGGCGGCCGGGCGCTGCTGCTCGCACGGCATGGACGGACGGCGTGGACCGGCGAGGGCCGCTATCAGGGCCGCAGCGACCTGCCGCTCTCGCCCGAGGGCTGGGCGGATGCCGCCGGCCTTGCCGCCGCGCTGAGCGACGAGCCGCTCGTTTCGATCTATACCAGCCCGCTGCTGCGGGCGCGGCAGACGGCCGGCTGCATCGCCGCGCGGCGTCGCGGAGTCGCGGTGATCGTCGATGACCGGCTGGCCGAGATCGCTTTCGGCGACTGGGAGGGACGCACCCAGGCCGAGATTCGCGCTGCGACACCCGAGGCGTTGCGGCGCTGGAAGCGCGATCCCGGCGGGATGCGCTTTCCCGGTGGCGAAACGCTGGCCGAGGCGCGGGCGCGGTTGCATGGATTTTTCGCCGATCTGCCGGAGCAGGGCGGGGCCGTTCTGGCCGTGACCCATGCCGGGATGATCCGCCTCGCCTGTCTCGACGCCGAAGGGCGCGGCGATGACGGGTTTCGCGGAATCAGGATCGCCCCCGGCGCGGTGCGGCGCTTTTCCCTTGGCGGCGCGGCTGTTGTGGCGCCGCCTTTCCAACATGAAACCGTGGAGTGAACCGATGCGCATCGTCATGATCGGCGCCGGCTATGTGGGGCTCGTCTCCGGCGCCTGCTTCGCTAGCATGGGCACCGAGGTGATCGTCGTGGAAAAGGACCCGTGCCGCGTCGCGGCGCTGCAGGCGGGGCGGATTCCGATCTATGAGCCCGGGCTGGACCGGCTGGTCGCCGACTCCGTGCGGGCGGGGCGGCTGCGCTTCGAGGCCGCGCTCGACCGCGCGCTGCCCGGCGCCGACGCCGTGTTTCTCGCCGTCGGCACGCCGTCGCGCCGGGGCGATGGCCATGCCGATCTGTCCCATGTGTTCGCCGCCGCCGCCGAGCTGGCCGCAGCCTTGCCGGCGCCGACCGTGCTGGTGACGAAATCGACCGTGCCGGTGGGCACCGGGCGGCGGCTCGCCGCGCTGATGCGCGAGATCCGGCCGGATCTCGACGTGCCTGTGGCCTCGAACCCGGAATTCCTGCGCGAGGGCAGCGCGATCGAGGATTTCATGCGGCCGGACCGGATCGTCGTCGGCACCGACAGCGCGCAGGCCGAGGCGGTGCTGCGCGCGCTCTACCGACCGCTCAACCCGGCCGGGGTGACGCTGCTCTGCACCGGGCTGGAGACGGCGGAGCTGATCAAATACGCGACCAACGCCTTCCTCGCGATGAAGATCACCTTCATCAACGAGATGGCGGATCTGTGCGAGCAGGTCGGGGCGGATGTTCACGAACTTGCCCGCGGCATGGGGCTCGACCGGCGGATCGGCCCGAAATTCCTGCATCCCGGCCCCGGTTTCGGCGGCTCGTGCTTCCCGAAGGACACCCAGGCTCTGATGCGGATCGCCCAGGATGCGCATGCGCCGGCGCGGCTGGTCGAGACCGTGGTGAGCGTGAACGAGGCGCGCAAGGCCGCGATGGCTGGGCGGATCCTCGCAGCCTTCGGCGGCACGGTGCGGCGGCGGCGGATCGCCGTGCTCGGCCTGACCTTCAAGCCGGAGACCGACGATATGCGCGACTCCCCGGCGATCCCGATCGTGCATCGGCTGGTCGAGCTTGGCGCCGAGGTGGTGGCCTACGATCCGGCCGGGATGGAGCAGGCGCGGCGGGACCTGCCGGCGGAGGTGGTCTATGCGTCGGGTGCCGCTTCGGCGCTTGCCGGGGCGGATGGCGCGGTGCTGGTGACCGAATGGAACGAGTTCCGCGCCCTGGCGCCGGACTGGCTGCGCGCGACGATGCGCGGGCGCGTCGTCGTCGATCTGCGCAACGTATTCGACCCGGCGGCGATGCGCGCGGCGGGGCTCGACCATCACGCGATCGGCCGGCCGGCGCCGCATCGAGCACTTGCCGGCGAGGCGGAGCTGGCGCTCGCCGCTGCGGATTAGGCCCCGGCGGCGCCGACGGTCATGCCGCCGCAGACATAGAGCACCTGGCCGGTGACGAAGCCGCTGCGCTGGTCGAGCAGATAGGCGATTGCGTGCGCCACGTCCGCCGGGGTGCCGATCCGGCGGACCGGGATGCCCTCGATGATCGCCGTGGTGCGCGGATCGTCCGGCGGGTTTACCCGGTCGAACAGCTCGGTGCGGATCGGGCCGGGGCCGATGGCGTTGGCGGTGATGCCGAAGCGGCCGAGTTCCAGCGCCCAGACCTTCGCCATGCCGATCAGCCCGGCCTTGGTCGCGGCGTAGGCGGTGCGGTCTTCCTTGCCGAGGGCGGCGCGCGAGGCGATGTTGACGATGCGGCCGAACCCGGCCGCCTTCATGCCGGGCAGCAGCGCCTGCACGCATTGCAGGCTGCAGCGCAGGTTGAGCGAGACCACGGCGTCGAGATCGGCCACGGTCTGCGCCTCGACCGGGGCGGGGCGGACAGTGCCGACATTGTTGACCAGCCGGGTGATCGGCCCGCCGCGCAGCGCCTCGGCTAGGGCGGCCTCGGTCGCCGCCGGGTCCGACAGGTCGGCGACGATGCCATCGCCGATCCGGTCGATCACCACGACCTCGTAGCCCTCCTCGCTGCAGCGCGCGACGCTCGCCGCCCCGATGCCCGCAGCCCCGCCCGTGACCAGCACCCGTTCCTTGGCCATTGTTCCTCCCGACAGACAAAAGGCCGGCGCCGTGGATCCGGCGCCGGCCTCTCTTCAAGCCGTCATGCCGCCGCCCCCGTCAAGGGGAGGCGCGGGTGTGCTCAGGCGGCCTTCGCCATGTTGCGCAGCACGAAGTGCAGGATGCCGCCGTTCTGGTAGTAGAGCACCTCGTCGCGGGTATCGACGCGGCAGAGCAGCGAGACCTTGTCGGTCGTGCCGTTGGCGCGGCGGATCACCATGTCGAGATCCATGCGCGGCGAGAGGTTTTCGAGGCCGACGATGTCGATCGTCTCGTCGCCCTTCAGCGCCAGCGTCTTGCGGGTCATGCCGTCCTTGAAGACCAGCGGCAGCACGCCCATGCCGACCAGGTTCGAGCGGTGGATGCGCTCGAAGCTCTCGGCGATGACCGCCTTGACGCCGAGCAGCACAGTGCCCTTCGCCGCCCAGTCGCGCGAGGAGCCGGTGCCGTATTCGCGGCCGGCGAAGACCACCAGCGGCACGCCCTCCTTCTTGTAGCGCATCGCCGCGTCGTAGATCGACAGCTGCTCGCCCGAGGGGAAGTGCTTCGAGTAGCCGCCCTCGACATTGTCCAGCATCTCGTTGCGGATGCGGATGTTGGCGAAGGTGCCGCGCATCATGATTTCATGATTGCCGCGGCGCGAGCCGTAGGAGTTGAAGTCCTTCTGCTGGATCTGGCGCTCGAGCAGGTATTCGCCGGCCGGCGTCGTCTTGCGGAAGGAACCGGCCGGGGAGATGTGGTCGGTGGTGATCGAGTCGCCGAGCAGGGCGAGGATGCGCGCGCCCGTGATGTCCTTTACCGGCGCCGGCTCCTTCGTCATGCCCTCGAAATAGGGCGGGTTCTTGACGTAGGTCGAACTGTCCGACCAGCGATAGGTGTCCGACTCGCCCTCGACGGCGATCGCCTGCCACTGCTTCGGCCCCTTGAACACGTCGCCATAGCGATCGAGGAACATCTCGCGGGTGAGCGAGGACTGCACCATCGCCGCGATCTCGGCGGTGGTCGGCCAGATGTCCTTCAGGAAGACGTCGTTGCCGTTCTTGTCCTTGCCGATCGGGTCCTTGGTGATGTCCTTGCGCATGGTGCCGAGCAGCGCGTAGGCGACGACCAGCGGCGGCGAAGCGAGGTAGTTCGCCCGCACGTTCGGATGCACGCGGCCCTCGAAATTGCGGTTGCCCGACAGCACCGAGACGGCGACCAGCTTGTTGTCCTCGATCGCATCGGCGATCGCGTCATCCAGCGGGCCGGAATTGCCGATGCAGGTGGTGCAGCCATAGCCCACCGTCTCGAAGCCCAGCGCGTCGAGATCGTCCTGCAGGCCGGCGCGGTTGAGATATTCGGTGACGACCTGCGAGCCGGGGGCGAGGGAGGTCTTGACCCAGGGCTTCGGCGTGAGGCCGAGGGCGCGGGCCTTGCGGGCGACGAGGCCGGCGGCGATCAGCACCGAGGGGTTGGACGTGTTGGTGCAGGAGGTGATCGCGGCGATCACAACGTCGCCATGGGTGAGCGAGAAATTCTTCCCCTTTACCTCGGCGGTGACGCCGGCCTTGTCCGCCGGGACGCCGAGACCTTTGGTCAGCTCGACCTCGAAGGCGGAGGACGCCTGCGACAGCGCGACCCGGTCCTGCGGGCGCTTCGGCCCGGCGAGCGAGGGCTCGACGGTGGAGAGATCGAGTTCCAGCGTGTCGGAGAACACTGGATCGGCGCCCTCGCGCCACAGGCCCTGGGCCTTGGCGTAGGCCTCGACCAGCTTGATGCGGTGCTCGTCGCGGCCGGAGAGGCGCATGTAGTCGAGCGTGATGCCATCGACCGGGAAGAAGCCGCAGGTCGCCCCGTATTCCGGCGCCATGTTGGCGATCGTCGCGCGGTCGGCCAGCGGCAGGTGGTCGAGCCCCTCGCCGTAGAATTCGACGAACTTGCCGACGACGCCCTTCTTGCGCAGCATCTGGGTGACGGTCAGCACCAGGTCGGTCGCGGTGATGCCCTCGCGCAGGCTGCCGGTGAGGCGGAAGCCGATCACGTCCGGGATCAGCATGGCGATCGGCTGGCCGAGCATGGCTGCCTCGGCCTCGATGCCGCCGACGCCCCAGCCGAGCACGCCGAGGCCGTTGACCATCGTGGTGTGGCTGTCTGTGCCGAACAGCGTGTCCGGATAGGCATAGTTCTTGCCGTTGGCCGCGGACGTCCAGACGGTCTGGGCGAGATATTCGAGGTTGACCTGGTGGCAGATGCCGGTGCCGGGCGGGACGACGCGGAAATTGTCGAACGCCTCCTGGCCCCAGCGGAGGAATTCATAGCGCTCGCCGTTGCGCTCGAACTCGATGTCGACGTTCTTTTCCAGGGCGTCCTTGCGGCCGTACACGTCGACCATCACCGAGTGGTCGATGACGAGATCCACGGGGACCAGCGGGTTGACCTTCTCGGCCTTGCCGCCGAGGCGAAGAATGCCGTCGCGCATCGCCGCGAGGTCGACCACCGCGGGCACGCCGGTGAAGTCCTGCATCAGGATGCGGGCTGGGCGGAACGGCACGTCCTTGTCGGAATGGGCCTGGGCGGTCCACTCGACCAGCGCCTTCGCGTCATCGACCGTGCAGGCCGAACCGTCCTCGAAGCGCAGGACGTTCTCCAGCAGGATTTTCAGTGTCCGCGGCAGGCGGGAAATGTCGCCGAGCTTTTCAGCGGCGGCATTGAGTGCGAAATAGGCGTAGTCCTTTCCATCGACGCTCAGCGTCTTTTCCACTTGCAGACTGTCCCGTCCGATCATGCTCATCGCGTTCGCTCCTCTTCGCGCGCCACTGCGGTGCGTTGCGCCGCAGCAAAACCCGGTTTCGCGCCGCTTAAATCACGGTGCGGCGCCCGCGTCCATGTCCCGCGCCGGTCGCTAGCCATGTTGGAAGCGAAGGGCCTCGCTGCGATACGCGGTGAACGTCTCGTGTTCCGGGACATCTCGTTCCGGCTGGAACGGGGCGGGGCGCTGGTGCTGGTCGGGCCGAACGGGGCGGGGAAGTCCTCGCTCATCCGCCTGCTCGCCGGGTTGACGCCGCCGGCGGCCGGCGAATTCGTCTGGGATGGCGAAAACGCGCTCGACGATCCGCCTCTGCACGCGACCAGGCTATGCTTCGTCGGCCATATGGACGCGATCAAGCCGGGGCTGAGCGTGGCGGAAAATCTTGGCCTCGATCGGAAGCGCCAGCGCGAGAACGTGCTGACGGCGCTGGCCAGCGTCGATCTCGAGCGGTTCGCCGATTTGCCGGCCCGGCTGCTCTCCTCGGGGCAGCGCCGCCGGCTGGCGCTGGCGCGGCTCGCTTTGTCCGATGCGCCGCTCTGGCTGCTCGACGAGCCGACCACCGGGCTCGATGCCGCCTCGGTTCGGCGGCTCGAGGCCAATATCGCCGCACATCGTGACCGTGGCGGCATGGTCATCGCGGCAACGCATCTTCCCCTCGACCTGCCGGGGGCCATACCGTTCGATCTGGCGAAAGCAGCGGCATGACACACTTCTTCTCCCTGATCCGCCGGGAGCTGATTCTCGCTCTCCGCCATGCGGGCGACTCGGTGGCCTCGCTCCTGTTCTTCGTGATCGCCGCCAGCCTGTTCGCCTTCGCGATCGGGCCGTCGGCCAATGTGCTGTCCGGCATCGCGCCGGGGGTGGTCTGGGTGATTGCGCTGCTGGCGGCGCTGCTGCCGCTCAACCGGCTGTTCGCCGCCGATTTCGAGGATGGTTCGCTCGACCAGCTGATGCTCTCCGGCCTTCCGGCCAGCGCCGTGGCGCTCGGCAAGATCGTCGGGCACTGGCTGACGACGGGGCTGCCGCTGCTGGTCATCGCCGGGCCGGTCGCGATCATGCTGCGTCTCGACGGCGGCGCAGTGCCACAGTTGCTGGCGACGCTGCTGCCCGGGACGATGCTGTTGTCGCTCGTGGGTGGCATGAGCGCCGCCGTGACGCTCGGCGCCCGCGGCGGAACGGTGCTGCTCCCGTTGATCGCCCTGCCGCTGATGATTCCGGCGGTGATCTTCGGCGCGGCGGGGGCGGTGGCGCAGTCGCCCTTCGCCGAATTCGCCATGCTCGGCGGACTGCTTGCGCTGTTCCTGCCGATCGCTCCGCTGGCCGCCGGGGCGGCGCTGAGGGCGTCGGTCAGTTGACCTCCTGTAGTGGCGCGCAAGCGGCTTCGAGCCAGGTGCGCGCCGCTCCGTCCAGATGTGGGCCGATCATTGTCAGCACGCGGGCGTGGTAGGCGTCGAGCCAGGCGCGGGCGGCGGGACCGAGCAGGGCAGGGTCGATCAGCCGGCGGTCGAACGGGGCGAGGGTGAGCGGCTCGAATTCGAGGAAGGGCCTTGCCGCCCCGACCGGCGACGGGACGACCAGCAGCAGGTTTTCCAGCCGGATTCCGTAGCCGCCGGGTTCGTAATAGCCGGGTTCGTCGGACAGGATCATGCCCGGCGCGAGCGGGATCGGCTTCGCCAGCCGGTGAAAGCTCGCCGGCCCCTCATGCACCGAGAGATAGGAGCCGACGCCGTGGCCGGTGCCGTGATCGAAATCGAGGCCGGCGTTCCAGAGCGGCGCGCGGGCGAGAGCGTCGAGCTGCGGGCCGGACGTGCCCTGCGGGAAGCGCGCGCGGGCCAGGGCGATATGGCCCGCGAGCACGCGGGTGAAGCGGTCGCGCAACGTGGGCGGCGGTTCGCCCGGCCCGGTCCAGAGCGTGCGGGTCACATCCGTCGTGCCGTCGGGGTATTGGCCGCCGCTGTCGATCAGGTAGACCTCGTCGCGGCGGATCGGGCGGTCCGAAGCGGCGGTGACGCTGTAATGGATGATGGCGCCGTGCTCGCCGGCGCCGGAAATGGCAGGGAAGCTTTCGCCATGGAACTCGGGGGCGGTGCTGCGGAAGGCGAACAACTGCGCCGCGGCGCTTCGCTCGGTCTGGCCGCTCGCGGGCGAAGCTTCGGCGAACCAGGCGAGGAAGCGGCACAGCGCCACGCCGTCGCGCCGGTGCGCGGCGCGAGCGCCTTCCTGCTCGGTGGGGTTCTTGATCGCGCGCGGCAACACGCAGGGATCTTCGCCCGAGACGGTGATCGCCCCGGCATCCCCCAGCAACTGGCTGAAGCGGATCGGCGCCGTTGCCGGATCGAGGAGGACCCGCTTGCCGCGCAGCGTGGCGAGGCTCCGTTCCATCGCCGCGCGGGGGACGATCTCGACGCCGGCGCCGAGATGCGCGCGCGTTGCCGGCGGAACCCGCGCCGGGTCAATGAAGATGATTGCCGAACCGTCGCGCCGGAGCAGGGCGAAGCAGAGCACGATCGGCGTATGCGGCAGGTCCGCTCCGCGCAGGTTGAACAGCCAGGCAACGGCGTGCGGATCGGTCAGCATCACCGCGTCCGCTCCGTCCCGCGCGATGGCTTCGGCGATGCGGGAGCGCTTGGATTCGGCGGATTCCCCGGCAAATTCCGGCGGATGCGCAAGGGCCGGCGAGGCCGGCGGCGCCGGACGGTCGGCCCAGAGCTTGTCGATCGGGTTGTCCACCGGGACCATGGTGAACCCGGCATCGGCATAGGTGGCGACGGCGTTGGCTGTCATTAGCCAGGGGTCGTAGCCGATCCGCGCGCCGGGCGCGGCCGATTTCAGCCATTCGACCGGCGGGGTCTCGACGATGTGACGCCGTTCCCAGGTCGCCGGGTCGGTCTGTTCGGCGAGTTGCAGCGTGTAGCGGCCATCGGAGAAGACGGCGGCGCGGTCGGCGAGCACGATGGCAAGGCCGGCGCTGCCGGTGAAGCCGGTGAGCCAGGCAAGACGGGACGCCGATTCGGGCACGTATTCGCCGAGAAACTCGTCATTCCGGGGCTGGATGAAGCCATCCAACCCCTGATCGTGAAGCGCATTTCTCAGGGAGTCGAATTGCGTTTTCATCATATCTTAACCAAAAACCCATCCGTTTTTTGCATGTCTGACAGAGAAATGTCTCGCTCCCCAAACCTTCGTTGCGGGATTATGTTGCACTGCGAAAAGACGATGATGGATGGCACTAAAGGACCAGCCGCATCGGGTTTCGCTCCTTAAACGATGGTGAAGTATCATGTCTTCCACGACCCATAACAAACATTCCCTCCCGGTTGCCAACTCCATGGCGGCTCACGCCGCGGCAATCGATGCGGCTCTCGCCGACAGCGCCCGTCGGGCGGCAAACAGCTTCGCCCGCGTTAGCGCCTGGTTCGCCGAGCGCCGTGCGGCGCGTGAGGCCTACCGCGAACTGCAGAGCCTGAGCGATCGCGAACTCGCCGATCTCGGCATCAGCCGGGCCGATATTCGCGCCGTGGTGAACGGAACCTATCAGCGTCCGATCTGACGTCTGACGGTGGATGGCAAGAAGAACCCGGGCTGACGATCATCGTCAGCCCGGGTTTTTGCCATCCGGGGTCGCGCGCCCCTTGCCGAGGATGAGGGTGGTCCATTCGCCATCGTCGATCCGGCCCTTGAGGACGAGGCCGTGGCGGCGATGCGCCGACATCACCCAGCGCGCCTGGCGGCCGAGCAGGCCGGCGAGAATGGCGGTGCCGCCGGGGGCAAGATGCGCTGACAGTTCATGCGCCATGGCGACCAGCGGCCGGGCGAGGATGTTGGCGAAGACGAGATCGTACGGGGCGCGGCGGGCGAGCATCGGCGCCGACCAGCCATCCGAGCCGATCACTCGCAGCAGCGGGGCGACGCCGTTGAGCGCCGCGTTGGCGCTGGCTACCCGCACCGCCCGCTGGTCGATATCGGTGGCGAGGACCGGCTTTCCCCAGATTTTCGCTGCCGTGATGGCGAGAATGCCCGAGCCGGTGCCGAGATCGAGAATGCGGCCAGGCGCGCGCCGTTTCGCGAGGCGTTCCAACGCCAGCAGGCAGCCGCGCGTCGAGCCGTGTTCGCCGGTGCCGAAGGCGAGGCCGGCATCGAGCAGGACGGTGATGCGCCCCGCCGCCAGCGGTGTAGTGACATGGGTACCGCGTATGGCGAAGCGGTGACCGATCAGCTGCTCGGGGAAGCCCTCGTAGCTGCGGGCGAGCCAGCCGCCGGCGGGCACCAGCGCCCGCTCGACCGCGGGGCTGACGCCGCTCGCGGCCTCGGCCAGCAGCAGGGCGGCGGCGAGGTCGCCATCCGCGCTGCCGGGCTCGCGCAGCCCCTCGACGATCCAGGTGCCGTTCGCCTCGTCGAGAAAGAAGCCGACGCTGCGGCAGCACGCCGCCAGCGCCGCCTCGAAGGATTCGAGCGCTTCCTCCGGCACCGTCACGGTGACGCGCTCGAGCATTTCCACGCCGCCCCGCGCCATCACGCCCGCTCCACGAAACGGTCGAGCACGCGTTTTTCGCCGGCATTGTCGAAACGGATGTCGAGCCGGTCGTCTTCCGCGTCGATCACGACGCCGTAGCCGAATTTCTGGTGAAACACGCGGGTTCCTTCGGTGATCCTGTCGGTGCGGGGCGGGCGCGGGGTGGCGGCCCAGGCATCGGCGTGTTCGCCGCTCGCCCGCCGGGCGGCGACCAGCGGGCGCGCGGTGGCGAAGACGGGCGGTGCGTTGCGCTGCTCAAGCGCCGCGGAGCCGCCGGTACGGATCGCATCCTCCGGCAGTTCCTCGATGAAGCGGGACGGCACGCTGCTTTGCCAGTTGGCGTAGATCCGGCGGTTGGCGCAGTGTGAGATGATGGCGCGCTGCTTCGCCCTGGTGATGCCGACATAGGCGAGGCGGCGTTCCTCCTCCAGCGCGCGGCCGCCGCCCTCGTCGAGCGCGCGCTGGTTGGGGAACACGCCCTCTTCCCAGCCGGGGAGGAACACGGTGTCGAACTCCAGCCCCTTCGCCGCGTGCAGCGTCATCAGCACGACCTTGTCGTCGTCCGGTTCATTGTCGTTGTCCATCACGAGGGCGACATGTTCGAGAAAGCCGCCGAGCGTCTCGAACTCGGCGACGGCGCGGACCAACTCCTTCAGGTTCTCGATCCGGCCGGCCGCCTCGGGGGTTTTCTGCTCCTGCCACATCGCGATGTAGCCGCTGGCATCGAGCAGGGTGGAAAGGGCGACGACATGGCCATCGAGCCGCAGGGTCTCGCGCCATTCGGCGAACTGGGCGAGCAGGGTGCGCAGCCCGTCCCGCGCCTTGCCGCGCAGCCCGCCTTCGGCGACCACGCGGCTCGCGGCCTCGGCGAGCGGGACGCCATCGGCGCGGGCGCGCTCGTGCAGGGTGCGCAGCGCGGTGTCGCCCAGGCCGCGTTTCGGCGTGTTGACGATGCGCTCGAAAGCGAGGTCGTCCGCCGGCTGGGCCAGCAGCCGCAGATAGGCGATGGCGTCGCGGATTTCCGCCCGCTCGTAGAAGCGCAGGCCGCCGACAATGCGATAGGGCAGGCCGATGGTGATGAAGCGCTCCTCGAAGCCGCGGGTCTGGAAGCCGGCGCGGACCAGCACCGCGCATTCGGCGAGCTTGTGGCCGTCGGCGCGCAGCCCTTCGATCCGGCTGGCGACGGCGCGGCTTTCCTCGTCCGAATCCCAGAAGGCGAGAACCTCGACCTTCTCGCCCTCGGCATCGTTCCGCCCGGCATGCAGCGTCTTGCCGAGCCGGCCTTCATTATGCGCGATCAGCGCCGAGGCGGCGCGCAGGATCGGCGCCGTCGAGCGGTAATTCGCCTCCAGCCTGACGATTTTCGCACCCGGGAAATCCTGCTCGAAGCGCAGGATGTTCTCGATCTCCGCACCGCGCCAGGAATAGATGCTCTGGTCGTCGTCGCCCACGCAGCAGATGTTCTTCGAGGCCTGGGCGAGCAGGCGCAGCCAGTAATACTGGACGAGGTTGGTGTCCTGGTATTCGTCGACCAGGATGTAGCGGAAGCGGCGGTGATACTGCGCGAGGATCTCGGGCTCGCGCTTAAGCAGGTCGGTCGCGAGCATCAGCAGGTCGCCGAAATCCATCGCGTTTAGCGCATGCAGCCGTTCCTGGTAGGCGGCATAGAGGTCGCGCGCGGATTCGGCCCCCCAGTCGATATCGAGCTCGCGCGGCACCTGGTCCGGCAGCAGGCCGCGATCCTTCCAGCGCTGGATCGTGCCCATCAGCCCCTGCGGGGTGAAGCGCTTCACGTCCATCCGTCGCGCTTCCATCACCTGCTTGAGCAGGCGGAGCTGGTCGTCCGGGTCGAGGATCGAGAAATTCGACGTGCGGCCGACGAGTTCGGCATGGCGGCGGAGCATCCGCGCCGCGAGGGCGTGGAAGGTGCCGAGCCAGAGCCCCTCCGCCGGCTCGCCGAGCAGGGCGGAGACGCGCTCGCGCATCTCCCGCGCCGCCTTGTTGGTGAAGGTGACGGCGAGCACCTGGTTGGGAAAGGCGCGGCGCGTCAGCAGGATATGGGCGAAGCGGGTGGTCAGCACGCGGGTCTTGCCGGTGCCGGCACCGGCAAGCACCAGCACCGGCCCGTCCACCGCCTCGACGGCTTCGCGCTGGGCGGGGTTCAGCCTGTCGAGATAGTCGCTCACCTGGCCGGCTTCACGCCCAGGATGCGCGCGATGGCGTAGGTGAGGTCGGCGCGGTTGAGGGTGTAGAAATGGAACTCGTCGATACCGTTGGCCTGCAGCGTGCGGACCTGCTCGGCGGCGATGCTCGCGGCGACCATCTTGCGGGTTTCGGCATCGTCGTCCAGCCCGTCGAACATCTCGCCCATCCAGGCGGGGACATGGGTGCCGGCCATCTCGCTGATCCGCTTCGCCTGCCCGAAATTGGAGACCGGCATGATGCCGGGGATGATCGGCGCGGTGATGCCGGCGGCCAGCGCGCGGTCGAGAAAGTCGAGGAAATGGCCGGTCTCGAAGAAGACCTGGCTGATCGCCCGCGTCGCCCCGGCATCGAGCTTGCGCTTCAGATTGTCGAGATCGGCCTGCGGGCTTGGTGCCTGGGTGTGGGTTTCGGGATAGGCGGCGACCGAGATCTCGAAATCGGCGACGCGGCGCAGCCCGGCGACGAGATCGGCCGCATAGGCGTAGCCCTCGGGATGCGGCGCATAGGCGGTGCCGCCCGGCGGGTCGCCGCGCAGGGCGACGATGTGGCGCACGCCGGCATCCCAGTAGCGGCGGGCGACATCATCGACCTCGCCGCGCGAGGCGCCGACGCAGGTCAGGTGCGCTGCCGGAACAAGGGTGGTCTCCCGCACCAGGCGGGTGACGGTGGCGTGGGTGCGCTCCTGGGTCGAGCCGCCGGCGCCGTAGGTGATCGAGACGAAGCGCGGCGCCAGCGGTTCGAGCCGGCGAATGCAGGCCCAGAGCTGGGCTTCCAGTGTTTCGGTCTTGGGCGGAAAGAATTCGAACGAGATCGCCGGGGCCGGGGCGCGCAGCGCAGGCGTTGGCAGCGGATCGACGCGCGGACCGGACAGCCAGCGTTCCAGGACGGCGCGGGGCGGGGTGTGACTCATCGGAAACTCCTCGGGCGTCTCGTGGCAGCAAGCGCCGCCGGTGGCAAGGCCGGCAGCCTCCGGTGGGCCGTGCTGTTGATCGCTCCGGATGCTGCGCTACATACCGCTTGATATAGGGGGTGTGCTCCGTTCGGACACGCCCTGCCGGAGCGTCGTGCGCGCCGTTGCGGCAAAAGACAACGCGGCATCCATAAGAGGATGCCGAAAAAGGAGGCCTGTAGGCAACGTGAAGACATCGATCCTGCCGTTGGTTGCGGCGTCCGTTCTGCTTGCAGGCTGCGCGACGCCGCCGCCGCGCTCCAACAAGGCCGCGTTCGAGGCCTATCAGCAGCAGAACGACCCGCTGAAGCCCGCCAACAAGGTCTTCTATCATTTCGACAACGTGCTCGACACTTACGTGCTGCGCCCGGTAGCTGTCGGATACAGCCACATCACGACTCCGGCGATTCGGGAGCATGTGAGCGATTTCATGCAAAACATGGACGGCCCAGCCGAACTGCTTGAGTTCATGGCCGCCGGCAAGCCGCGCGACGCCGGCACCACGCTTGTCCGCTTCATCGTCAATTCGACGGTCGGGATCGGCGGCATTTTCGACCCGGCGAGCGCCATAGGTTACAAGCGGGTCTACACCGATCTCGGCCTGACCCTCGCCGGGTATGGCGTGCCCGAGGGGCCCTATCTCTATCTGCCATTCGCCGGCCCCTCGGATGTGCGCGATGCCTCCGTCCTTCCTGCGGGCTTCTTTCTCACGCCCACGGTCGCGGCCCCGCCCTCGACCGGCCTGACCATCTTCAATTACAGCTCGGATGCGCTCGACGTTGTGAACAAACGGGCAAACCTGCTGGGCACGATCAGCAATATCAAAAAGTCGTCGCTCGATCCCTATGCCACATTCCGGAGCCTTTATCGCCAACATCGTGCCGCACAGTTGAGGACAATCAACGAGCGCGATATCGCGACGCCGCCGGCCTGGTATCCGGCGAAGGAACGGGAAGCGATGAAACCGCGCCCCTATGGCTCGCCGTAGGGCATTCGAGACGACGCACTGCAGAAAGGATTTTTTGATGGCTTCTTCCGTTCGCCGGGTTCTGCTCGGCGCGTTCGCCGTATTGCCGGTTCTGGGCGCGCTGCCTGCAACCGCCCTCGCTGCCGCGCCGGCCGCCTCGGTGGCGCAGAATTTCATCAAGCAATCCGGTGACCATCTGGTCGCGATCGTCAATGGTCCCGACTCGACCAAGGTGAAGGCGGACAAGCTGCGCGAGCTTGTCGACCGTATCGTCGCCGTCGACCAGATCGGCCGATTCGTGCTCGGCCGCTACTGGCGGGTGGCGACACCGGCACAACAACAGGAATACCTCAGACTTTTCCACCAGACGCTGGCCTACAACATCACCAACCAGATCCGCGCCTACAAGGGCGTCCAGTTCGCTGTCGACGGCACGAAGCCTGGGCCCGAGGGCGAGATGGTGTCGACCACGGTCACCCGGCCCGGCCAGTCGCCGGCGGATGTGCAGTGGGTGGTTGATACGGTCGGCGGCAAGCCGCGGATCGTCGATGTCGTGGTCGAGGGAACCTCGCTCAGGATTACCGAACGATCGGATTATTCGAGCGTGATCAACGACAATGGCGGCCAGGTGAGCGCCCTGCTCGACGCCATGAAGAAGCAGATCGCCCGGATGGAAGCTGGCTGACCCACACGGGGCGCGGACGCCGCTCTTGCCCGGGAGCGGCGTCCGTCCTATATATCGTGCAAATAAATCTCCAGACTGATGGAGGTGGCCCTAACCGGCCGCCTTTTTTGTTGCCAGGATACCCCGAGAGTTTCCCCGTGAACGATACCCGCCCCCAGCATACCGGCCTTGAAGGCCGCATCGCCGAACTGATCGCCCCCGGGCTCGAGTCGATCGGCTACGAGCTCGTGCGTGTCGCCATCATGGGCAAGCAGACGCCGACGGTGCAGATCATGGCCGATCGCGCCGACCAGACGCCGCTCTCGCTCGACGACTGCGAGCGTATCAGCCATCTCGTCTCCGCCGTGCTCGACGTGGACGATCCAATCAGCTCGGCCTGGACGCTGGAAGTCAGTTCCGCCGGGATCGACCGGCCGCTGACCCGGGTGAAGGACTGGAACCGCTATGCCGGCCATCTTGCCCGCATCGATCTCGACGTTCCGACCGCCTCGGGCCGCAAGCGCCTGACCGGCACGGTGCTTGGCGCCGACGAGGCCCAGGCGCGCGTCAAGCTCGATTCCGGCGAGACGGTCGACTTGCCGCATGCCCATATCCGGCGCGCCAAGCTGGTGCTGACCGAGGAACTGATCAAGGCGACGGAAACGCCGCCGGCCGCCAACTGACAAACCCATCCGTGAACAGAGCGAGATGACCATGGACACCGCCATAGCCCGCCCCGAACTCCTTCTTGTCGCCGATGCGGTGGCCCGCGAAAAGCAGATCGATCGCGAGGAAGTGCTTGAGGCGATGGAGCAGGCCATCCAGAAGGCCGGTCGCGCCAAATATGGCCACGAGAAGGACATTCGGGCGACGATCGACCGCAAGACCGGCGATGTCCGCCTTTCGCGCTGGACCGAAGCGGTCGAGACCGTGGAGAACGAGGAAACCCAGATCCCGATCCATATCGCCCGCAAGTTCAAGCCCGATATCGAAGTCGGCGGGCATCTGGTCGATCCTTTGCCGCCGATCGATTTCGGCCGCATCGCGGCGCAGACGGCGAAGCAGGTGATCGTCCAGCGCGTCCGCGAATACGAGCGCAAGCGCCAGTACGACGAATACAAGGACCGTGTCGGCGAGATCATCACCGGCGTGGTCAAGCGCACCGAATACGGCAACCTCATGGTCGATCTCGGCCGCTCGGAAGCCCTGCTCCGGCGCGACGAGACGATTCCCCGCGAGAACCTGCACAATGGCGACCGGGTGCGTGCCTTCATCTACGACGTGCGCGAGGAACCGCGCGGCCCGCAGATCTTTCTCTCACGCACCCATCCGGGCTTCCTCGCCAAGCTCTTCGCCCAGGAAGTGCCGGAAATCTACGAGGGGATCATCGAGATCAAGGCGGTGGCCCGCGATCCTGGCTCGCGCGCCAAGATGGCGGTGATCAGCCGCGATTCCTCCATCGACCCGGTCGGGGCCTGCGTCGGCATGCGCGGCTCGCGCGTGCAGGCGGTGGTGGCCGAACTGCAGGGCGAAAAGATCGACATCATTCCGTGGAGCCCCAATCCGGCGACCTTCGTGGTCAACGCGCTCGCCCCGGCCGAGGTCTCGAAGGTGGTGCTCGACGAGGAGGCCGGCAAGGTCGAGGTCGTCGTGCCCGACACCCAGCTCTCGCTCGCGATCGGCCGGCGCGGCCAGAATGTCCGCCTTGCCAGCCAGCTTACCCGCTGGGATATCGACATCTTGACCGAGGCCGAGGAAAGCGAACGGCGCCAGGAAGAGTTCCGCCGCCGCTCCGGCCTGTTCGTCGAGGCGCTCGATGTCGATGACGTGATCGCCGGCCTGCTGGTCACCGAAGGGTTCGAGGGCGTCGAGGATCTCGCCGCGACGCCGGTCGAGGAACTTGCGGCGATCGAGGGATTCGATGAGGGGATCGCCGCCGAGCTGCAGCGCCGCGCCGAGGTGGCGCTCGAGCGCAAGGCCACCGAACTTGAGGACAAGCGGCGCGCGCTGGGTGTCGCCGATGATCTTGCCGGGCTGGAGGGGCTATCGCCTGCCATGCTGGTGGCGCTCGGCGAGAAGGGTGTGAAGACGCTGGACGATCTTGCCGATCTTGCCTCTGACGAACTGATCGAGATCGTCGGCGCCGATGCGATGGACGAGGACGCGGCGAATGCCATCATCATGGCGGCGCGCGCTCACTGGTTCGAGGGAGAGGAAGACGCTGGCTGATCCGGATTTCTCCGCCGATCTCGCCGACGATGACGCGGCGGCCGAAAGCGGCCCGCTGCGCCGGTGTCTCGTGACGCGCGAGCGCCAGCAGCGCGAGGCGATGCTGCGCTTCGTCGTCGCGCCGGAGGCGGTGGCGGCCGAAGCGCTCGTCTTCGATGTCGCTGCAACCCTGCCCGGTCGCGGCATGTGGTTGAGTGCGCGGCGGGATGTGATAGAAAAGGCGATGAAGGCCAATATCTTTTCCCGCGCTGCCGGTCGGCGGATTGCTCTGCCTTCCGGTCTCGTGGAGCTTGCAGGCAGGGCGCTGGAAAAGCGGATTGTGGAACTTCTCGGCCTGGCGCGCCGCGCTGGCGATGCCGTTTGCGGGTTCGAGAAGGTGAAGGAAAGAATAGCCGCCGGGCAATGCGCTCTGCTGGTCGAGGCGGCGGATGGTAGCCTGGCCGAGCAGGATCGGTTGATCCAGCACCGCAAGACAAATGTGGTGAGGCCGATTTCGGCGGCTCGGCTGGGAGCCGTGTTCGGCCGTGACCGTGTGGTGCATGTGGCTATCGGGCCTGGGCGCCTGGCCGGCATGATCGAGGCCGATTCCCTCCGCCTCGCAGGGGTGCTGGGCGCAGAACCTTCGGCCAGACGATTGCAAGCTCCGCAGGGAGCGGGCAGAGAGAACGCCGACCTGGGTGGTCGCGAGGCTCGACCGCCCGCAGATATGACTCAGACGAAGACACAGAATTGATTACGGACCGGATTGAATGAGCGACGAGCAGGATCAAGGCGAAACCAAAGGGCGGCTCTCGCTGCGGCCGGTGAACCGGGGCGAACTGGGGCGGACCGTCGATGCCGGTTCGGTCCGGCAGAGCTTCAGTCATGGGCGCTCGAAGGTTGTCCAGGTCGAGGTGCGGAAGAAGCGGGGTGGCGCCGCTGGTGCCGAGACGGGACGCCCGTCGGCGCCGTCGCGCGCCTCCGGCGGTGCAGCTGCGCCTCGTGGCCTGACCGCAGCCGAGCAGGCCGCGCGCCAGCGGGCGGTGGTCGAGCAGCAGCGTGAGGCCGCGCGCCTCGAGGCCGAGCGGCGTGAGCAGGAGAAGATCTCGATCCTGTCCGCGGCTGAAGAGGCACGGCGCAAGGCCGAAGAAGAGGCTCGCGCCGCCGAGGAGGCCGAGCGCCTGCGCGCCGAGGAAGAGGCGCGCCGCCGCGAGGAGGAGGAAGCCGAGCGCCGCAGGGCCGCGGAGGCCTCGCAGGCAACGGCCGCTCCGCCGGCGCCAGCGGCTGCTGCGTCCCCTCGGGCCGCGATGCCTGCCCCGACCGCGGCTCCGGCTCGTCCGGGCGCAGCTCCGGCCCGTCGCACGGCGCCTGTACCCCCCGCCACCTCGGCATCGGAAACGCTGCGCCTGCGTGCCGCCCGCACCGGGCGCGACGAGGAAGAGGAAGCGTCCCGCCCCGCGCGCCGTCCCGGCAGCGGTGCCGCGCCCAGTCGCAAGCCCTCCGTGCCCGCGCCCAAGAAGGTGGGGGACGATCGCCGCCGCGGCGCCCGCATCGATGTCCAGGCCGCCCTGTCGGGAGATGACGAGCGGGTTCGCTCGCTGGCGTCGGTTCGCCGGCAGCGCGACCGCGAGCGCCGCCAGGCGGAACTCGAACGCCTGCGCTCGGATCAGGTCCGTGTCGTTCGCGAGGTGGTCCTGCCGGAGACGATTACCGTGCAGGAACTGGCGAACCGCATGGCCGCCCGCGTGCCCGAGGTCGTCAAGTCGCTGATGAAACTCGGCGTGATGGCCACGGCCACCCAGACCATCGATGCCGATACCGCGGAACTTGTGGTCGAGGAATTCGGGCACCGGTCGAAGCGCGTCTCCGAATCCGATGTGGAACTCGGGCTCGAGGGGCAGGAAGATTCCGAGACGGATCTGAAGGTGAGGCCGCCGGTCGTCACCATCATGGGCCATGTCGACCACGGCAAGACCAGCCTGCTCGACGCCCTTCGCTCGACCGACGTTGCCGCCCGTGAGGCGGGCGGCATTACCCAGCATATCGGCGCCTATCAGGTGACGCTCGAATCCGGCGCGAAGATGACGTTCATCGACACGCCGGGCCACGAAGCCTTCACCGCGATGCGCGCCCGCGGCGCGTCGGTCACCGATATCGTCATCCTCGTGGTTGCCGCGGATGACGGCGTGATGCCGCAGACCGTCGAGGCGATCCGCCACGCCAAGGCGGCGAACGTGCCCATCATTGTCGCCATCAACAAGATCGACCGGCCGGACGCCAACCCCAATCGTGTGCGCAGCGAATTGTTGCAATACGATATCGCCGTCGAGGCGATGGGCGGCGAGACGCAGGATGTCGAGGTTTCGGCGCTGAAGCGGCAGGGGCTCGACGCGCTGCAGGAGGCAATCCTGCTGCAGGCCGAACTGCTTGATCTCAAGGCCAATCCGAACCGCTCGGCAGAAGGTGCCGTGATCGAGTCGAGTCTGGATCGCGGCCGCGGGCCGGTAGCGACCGTGCTCGTCCAGAAAGGCACGTTGCGCCAGGGCGACATCGTCGTGGCCGGCACAGAGCAGGGCCGTGTGCGCGCCATGCTCGACGATCATGGACAACCCCTCAAGGACGCGGGCCCCTCGACGCCGGTCGAGATCCTCGGCCTCTCCGGCGTGCCGGGAGCGGGCGAGGTGTTCGTGGTCGTCGAGAACGAAGGGCGTGCCCGCGAAATCGCCGAGTTCCGCCAGCGCAAGCTGCGCGAGCACGCGGCGGCGGCGGGTGCCGCGGCCCGTGGCACGCTCGACCAGATGCTCGCCCGCATCCAGGCCGGCGAGCAGAAGGAAGTGGCGCTTGTCATCAAGGCCGACGTGCAGGGTAGTGCCGAGGCCATCCAGGCGACCGTGCAGAAGCTCGGCAATGACGAGGTGCGCGTGCGCGTGCTGCTCGCCGGCGTCGGTCAGATCACGGAGAGCGATGTTCAGCTTGCAAAGGCATCGGATGCGATCATCGTCGCGTTCAACGTGCGCGCCAATGCCCAGGCCCGCACGCTGGCCAGCCGCGACGGCGTGGATATCCGCTACTACAGCATCATCTATCAGGTGTCGGATGACATCGAGACGATGGTGAAGGGCAAGCTCGCGCCGATCGAGCGCGAGAAGTTCCTTGGCTATGCCGAGATCCGCCAGGTGTTCAACATCACCAAGGTCGGCAAGGTGGCCGGGTGCTATGTCACGGAAGGCCTGGTCAAGCGCGGCGCCGGCGTCCGCCTGCTGCGGGAAGGTGTCGTCATCCACCAGGGCGAGCTGTCGCAGTTGAAGCGGTTCAAGGACGACGTCCGCGAGGTTGCGCGCGGCTATGAGTGCGGCCTGTCCTTCGCCGGCTTCTCGGATCTTCGTGAAGGCGACGTGGTCGAATGCTACGAGACCGAAACCGTTCCGGCGTAAGGGGCGGCGCGGAAGGCCCCTCGCAGCGGCAGCGCCGGGTGGCGGAGGATCTCCGCCACCGGCTCGCCGAACTCTTCGCCCGCACCGAATTCCGTGATCCCGAGCTTGCCGGTGTGCATATCACGGTGGCCGAGGTCCGGATGAGCCCAGATCTCAAGCACGCCACGGTGTTTGTCTCGCGACTCGGCGCGACCGATATCGATCGGTATCTTCCGGCCTTGAAACGGATCGCACCGTTCCTGCGCGGCGAGATCGGCCATGGGCTACGGATGAAGTTCGTGCCGGATCTGCATTTCCAGCCAGACCATGCCCTCGATGAAGCGACGCGGATCAACGAGCTTCTGCATCGGCCCGAAGTAATGCGGGATCTTCTGAAGCCGGACGAGGAATGACCGAGCGGCTTGCCGCAGACGCGGCCGGAATCGCGCACGCCGCCGAACTGCTCCGGGCCGGCGAACTGGTGGCCTTCGCAACCGAGACGGTATACGGCCTTGGTGCAGATGCCACCAATGCCAGCGCCGTCGCCGCGATCTACGAGGCCAAAGGGCGGCCGCGGTTCAACCCGCTGATCAGCCATTTCCCCGACGCCGATGCGGCATTCCGCCACGCTGCCGCAGATGCGCGGGCGCGCGAAGCCGCTCAAGCCTTCTGGCCTGGTCCGTTGACGCTGGTCTTGCCGCGACGGGGTGAGAGCGATATCGCGGCGCTGGCGACGGCGGGTCTATCCTCTGTCGCCGTGCGCGTGCCTGGCCACGGGATCGCCCGGGCGCTTCTCGCCGCGACCGGTCGGCCTGTAGCAGCGCCATCGGCAAACCGGTCAGGACGGCTCAGCCCGACCCGCCCGGCGCACGTTATCGCAGGCCTCGAGGGGCGAATTGCCGCGATCCTCGAATCCGGCGCCTGTGAGGTCGGACTCGAATCCGCCATCGTCGATCTTACCGGGGCAACGCCAGTGCTCCTGCGCCCAGGCGGAATTTCCCGCGAGGCGCTGGAGGCCGTGCTAGGTCCAGTCTCGATCGCATCCGAGATGGGTGCGGCGGTAAAGGCGCCGGGGATGCTCGCCTCGCATTATGCGCCCGTGTTGCCGATGCGGCTTGGAGCCACCGCGCCGGAAGACGGCGAGGCATGGCTTGGTTTCGGCGTCGAGCCGCCAGCGCTGCCGCCGGTGTCGCGCAATCTTTCTCCAGCCGGCGATCTGGTCGAGGCTGCCGCCCGCCTGTTTGACTCCTTGCATGAGTTGGATGCCGCAGCCGGGCTGGCCGGGCTTCAACGCATCGCGGTGGCGCGCGTTCCGGAACGTGGACTGGGTGCGGCGATCAACGATCGTCTGGCGCGGGCGGCAGCCCCCCGGTCCTGACAGGGGCGAGCGCGGGACGCATCGATCAGACGGTTGCTGTGCCGCCGGGGAGGGCTGACTGCCGGGGAGGAAGGCCGAGCGCCTGCACCAGCATGTCGACGCTTTCCGTCAAGGTCAGCGTACAGGTCGCGGCTATTCGTGCAGCAGGCATGTCCCTGCTCGGCGCGGTGTTATTGACATCGCCGCCGCGGTGGATGCAGCCGATCTCGATGGGCATGGACCGCCGCGCTCCTTGTTCATCCAGCCAGGCACGGAAATCGTCGGCCACGGATCGGGAGACGCAAAGCGCGTTATCCGCCTCCGCGACGATTTCGAGCCAGTCGGTGCAGGGCTTTTCGCCATCGTGCGAAACCTGCCTGGGCACGCGTGCGGGCGGCTGGTCGTCGATGATAAAAGCTGTCCGGACGCCGAGCGTTCGCCAGCGCCGGTATAGGTCGGCTTGCCCAGAACCGGCGCGGTGGCTCGGATACAGCGCCAGAAAAACGTCGCCCGCGTGCGCGTCCACCGGTTCATCCTCGAATCCCTCAGACGGGACGCCGAGAAGGTTCATTGTCCAGCGCCTGGCGTAGCGATAGCCGTTGACCTTCACCGAGGCATGGACGGGCTCCACGCGAAATCCCGCCGGTGGCCTCCGCAACAGTTCGAGCAGAAGTTCCCGGGGCGATGATTGAATTCGGTCTTTCGAATCTGGTGCGAGCAGACCGGACACATCCACCAGGAATTGGCGAGTGATGGGCTGGGCTCCGTTCTGCGCGAGGCAGCCCGAGATCTGCGCGAGGTCGGCCGCGGTCAGTCCCGAAGCGGATCGGCCGATGGAACTGATCGCACCGCGGGTTGTTGCATCTGCCTGCCGATAGGCAACCTCGATCGCTTCGTGATAGGCGGCCGCGCATGCGCGCGGAGCGTGCGTCCTGAGGATGCGTTCGCGCGCGCGCTGGCCCAGGGCTTTGCGTTTCCCGGTATCACGCGCCAGAACGTCCAGAACGGCGGCCAGTTGAGCACGCTCGAATTTGTCCGGCAGCTTCCAGACCGTGTCCGCCGGGAGGTCCGCCATCGAACCGTTTGCGTTGACGATCGTGGCCACACCATAATTCATACAGTCAAGAACGGCCGCGGAGGTTTCCCCGCGCGACAACGTGCGTAGTTGCACCGCGATATCGGCAGCGGCGAGATAGTCGCGATATGTCGATTGATCGGTCCAGCCGGTGATGAGAATCCGTTCCGCGGCCCGGCTGTTCCTTGCTGTCGCAAGCAGGGCGCGGCCATAATCGTCGTTGGAATGGCCGCCGACGAAAGCGAGATAGGCGTCGGGACGATCGGCATGTGCCGAGGCGAGCCAGGCTTCGAGCGTGACGTGGTTCAGCTTGGTCGCGTTAAGGCCGCCGAAGCTGCAGGTCAGCATCGCATCTTCGGGCAATCCGATCCGCCTTCGTGCCTCCGATCGATGAAACCCAAAAGCGGGTGCACGGAGGAGGGGGATGATCGCCCAATCTCGTGCCGTGTCGGGGCCGTACCACTGTCTGGCGAGGCGCACCGCATTGGGGCCGTGAACGATGATTCCAATTGCATCCGAAAGCACGTCCGCGTTGCACGGAAAGTCCCAGATGACCGAATTGATGTCCCCGCGCTTGTAGCGCTGTTCTGCAGCCGCGTAACCGTGGCTTCGATAGAGCGCCCTTGCCAGATGGCCGGCGCGGCCGACATCGCCTTCCATCCACCAGGCGACGCCTGACAGGAAGAAATCGTGCAGCGTTACCACGCCGGGGACTTCTCGCAGAAGGTCGAACATGTGCTGATGAAATGCCGAGTTCCCGAACTGGTACAGGACCCGGTCGTAGGACGAGGGGTTGGCGCTCAGCCAGTCGGGCGAGCGGATCGGGAATTGGCTGCGGAGCCATTCGGGCCCGATATCCGGCCGACTGGCGATGATCTCGATTTCATAGAAGCGTGACAGTTCGGGAATCAGCTCGGCACTGTAATCGCTGATTCCGCTCTGTTCTGGCGGCAGAGGCGAGATGTAGGCCAGTTTTGGGCGGGGCGTTTGCGTGCGGCGCCTTTGCGGCAGCAGCGCATGGCGCAAATGGAGCGCTTCGAGAGCTTTCACCGCGCGTTGCGCCGTGATGTCCCAGGAAAAACGGGTGGCTTGCTCAAGGCCATGGGAGACAAGTCGTTCCCGGAACCTCCGATCCTCCAGAACCTGTTGGAGACTGTTCGCAATTGAGTCCGGATTCAGCGGATTGAACAGGGCTTCGTCCAGGCCCACCACTTCCGGTAGGCTCGATGCGTTGCTGGCAATCACCGGCGCGCCACAGGCCATCGCTTCCAGCGCGGGCAACCCGAAGCCTTCATGCCAACTCGGAAATACGAAGGCGGTGCAGGCGTGATAGAGGTGGATGAGGTCGTCCTCGGGCACGAAGCCGGTGAACATCAGCGTCGAGGCGCCAAGCCCTTCGCGTCGAGCGAGAGTTCTCAGCCGGTCTTGTGCGTCATCATCCGCCTTGCAGACGATGGCAAGCTGATGGGCTTCACGTAGGTGCGCGGGGAGTCGGGCGAAAGCGGTAACGAGCCGATCGAGATTCTTGCGATGATCGATTCCTCCGGTGTACATCACGAACGGCAGGTTGAGACCGTAGCGTGCCCGCACCGTATCCAGAGTGGAAAGAGGCAGATTTCGCCGATGGAATTGCGGATCCGCAGCTGCGCCGATATTGACCGTCTGACCCGCCGGAAAGCCGAGGTGGTCTTTTGCTTCCTTTGAGCTGGATGCTGAAATAGCCAGCAGCAGATCTGCGCGCCGCAGATGGTCCAGCTGGGCTTCGTACCATTTTTCTATCACGGCATGATGCGAAAGATAAGTTTCGCGGTGGATGAGCGGGATCAGGTCATAAAGCACCGCAGCCGTCGGAATGTCGTGCAAGGTGCCGATGCTGGCGACGGCGTCGTCGATCAGGCCCTCGAAGAGACTGGAAACCAGAACGACATCCGGCCGAAGCGCGGCGAGATAGGCTTCCCGGACGCATGCGGCTGCCCGTCTCCGCGCATGATTGGTGTCATCTGCCGCGCTGATCCCTCTCGGGCATTGCCAGACGCGAAATTGTCCTGGCGGCAGGAGTGGCGCGAAGGTCGCCCGAAGCAGCGGCAGCGATTCGGGAAAGGCATCACTGGCAGCGATAATGACGTCATGAGGCCCGCGCCAGCGTGCGATGCCTTGGGCCAAACCCATCGTGTAGCGCCCGATTCCGCGAAACGCGCTGCCGCTCGTCTGGGCTCCTTGCACATCAATGACGATGCGCATCAGCGTATCCTGGCCGTTTCGTCTTCATTGAGGCTGGCGCGAAGGAGTTGAGCGTAGATCTTCGCCGCCGTTAGCGGCAGGTCGGGATCCGCATGACGAGCCCTAGCCAGCCGCGATCGAGCCGCATGGGCCCGCATCTGTCCGCGGGGACGGGGAGAGCCGGGGGGCGTCGGCCGCAAAGCCGCGCGCAGAACCCGATCCAGCCATGGAAAGTGTCGCAAGATGTTGATTGCGAGTGCGCGCAGCCTCGGCATGGCCCGTACCCGATCCGCCAATCCGCTCAGGGTAAGACGCACAAGACGTCGAAAGAAATAGGCGGGTTGCACGGTCAGCCCTCATGAGTTTGGCGCGACATCCGCCGTATGAAGTTCATTGCGGCTCTAAACGGACTCGTCACGCGCCACGAGCGGCTGGCATGGATATCCATGATCAGCCGCTCCGCTTCACGCAGCCTGGAAGCCGCCTGATTCGCCTGTTGTTCCGCGTCATGTCGCAGGGCCTTTTCACGCTCCATCCGCCGCTCAGCTTCCTGCTCTCGTGCCTGGATTACGGCGAGCATTTGTCGGCAAAACGGAGCGGAGGCAAGCCCGCTCAAACTGAAATTATCAAATATATTTGGGCCGTAGCAAAAATAAGATTGTAATTCTAGATGTTGTATACTGATATAAAATCTGTTTAACCCATCAAAATATACAAATTTATAGCCTAATTTTGAGATAATTTCTTCCCAATCCGAAAAAGTCGGGTTTTTCGTATTGGGTTTGGTGCTTTCGATCACGATTATCCACGGCCGTACAGCGGACGGCGCCCAGGTGGAAATCACCTCTCGTTCCATCCCTTCCACGTCAATTTTCATCCAATGGATAACTTGATCCGTCATTTCATCGAGAATGTCGGATAGCGGTCGGCACGGCACCTTGATGCGGTTGACGGAAAATCCGCGTTGACGGTGCTCATCGGCAAGGGAGGCATCGCCCGTGCTCAACCCGGTATCGGCAATTTCGTAGAAGTCGATCGTATCGCTGGTCGCCCCGATCGCAGCTTCGATAACGTTCTCGTCAGGGCGCGCGACCCGGAGGCGTTCGGCATAAGCCGGGTTTGGCTCGACATGAACCCCGCGCCATCCGCGCTCGTAAAACGCGAGGCTAACGGAATCGATGATCGGATCCTGTGCGCCGATGTCGATATAGGTTCCAGGCGAAACATGCCCGAGCGCGCGCCAGAGCATGACATCCTCGAAATTCTGGGCATAGGAAATGAACTGACGTTCGGAGCCGGCTTCAGGCGCCATTAATCCCCACATAAAATCACTGTGAACTATACGTGCTGGCTCCGAAATAATCTTTTCGGAGCAGTCGTTCTAGCCGGCTTCCGGGTATGAAAGCCAATCGGCGCAATTCAGACGGCTGGCCCTGGCTACGGGTGAACGGTGGCGGACATCATTCGGACGGCGCCGCTCATAGGATCGACCCACCTGAACGGCGGGAAGGAACGAGTGAGAGGGAGGTGAGCGCAATGAGCGCTCATTCTGGCCAACGGAAGCGGGGCGAAGCGTGTAGGAGAGTGATCCGGGTTGCCGGGCGAGGCGTACGACACTCGGTCATGCCCGTCGACGAGCTTGATCTAGCCCGGATGTCTGGCGACATCCCCGATCCGACCAAGCACGAGGAAGCAGGCACAGCTGGAGGGACGGTCAGGCCCTCTGGCGCGCGTTGCTCAGCAGGCGCTCGATCAGCACGGCGATAATAATAGCTGAGCCGATCACCGTGCCCTGCAAGCAGGGCTAGACGTTCAGCAGATTTAGCCCGTTGCCGATGAACATCGTGACGAAGGCGCTGAACAGGTGCCGATGATCGAGCCGTGACCGCTGTACAGGCTGGCGATGCCGATCACCGCCGCGGCGATTGCGGCGAGCTTGAGCCCCTTCCCGCCGAGCGGGTCGATGGAGAGGATGCGCGAGGCGAGGAAGATCGCGGCGACGGTGCCCTTCGGGCCAGAGATGACATCGGCCACCACATTCCATGCGCGGATGCGCAGGCCTGCGCCGCGGCGAGGGTCACCTCGAGGTAGGAACCGATCCTGAGCAACTTCTTCTTGCCGCCGATCTTTTGGCAACGGAAGCGTCAGAGCTTTCCTCCTGCCATCGTTAACAGCAGGAACAAGACATTGGAATCGAACATCATGCAAGGCTTGTCGAGCGCCTTCGACTCACGGATGGCGGCGTCCGCAAGTATATCCCCATTCCCATACACGATGTCCGCCCCCTCGTGCCCCGAGGTTTGAGGCGATGTCTCGTGAGACGGATTGGGCCGCCGGTACGGGAGAAATAGAAGAGGTAGACGTCTGAGATCGTGTGAAAAGGCGAAACTGGCGGAGAGGGTGGGATTCGAACCCACGGTACCCGTGAAGGCACAACGGTTTTCGAGACCGTCCCAATCGACCACTCTGGCACCTCTCCGCGGCCGCGCGGCTTATAGGCATGTTGGCGCCGGCTAGGCAACAGTCGGCTTGCGGTTGGTGGTGCCCTGCCATCGGGCGAATCAATTGACAGCAGGGCGCATCCCGCTATAACCCCGCAATCTCGCGATGCCGAAAGGTTTCGCGCAGCTTTTTTTGTCCGCCCGCGCGGCGTTGCAGATAGAATTGGACCAGATCGATGTTCGCAGTCATCCGCACCGGCGGAAAACAATATCGCGTCGTGCCGGACGCGGTGCTGAAGGTCGAGAAGCTCGAGGCCGAGGCCGGCAGCACCGTCACCTTCACCGACGTTCTCGCCATCGGCGGTGAACAGGGCGTGACCTTGGGCAAACCCGTTGTCGAGGGTGCGACGGTCACCGCCACGGTGATCGCGCAGGACAAGCTCGATACGGTCATCATCTTCAAGAAGCGCCGCCGGCAGAACAGCCGTCGCAAGAATGGCCACCGCCAGCCGGTGACCGTGCTGCGCGTGTCCGGCATCAACGCCGCCTGATCGGAGGGATATCCCATGGCACACAAGAAAGCCGGTGGTTCGTCGCGCAACGGGCGCGATTCCGAGGGCCGCCGCCTCGGCGTCAAGAAGTTCGGTGACGAACAGGTGATCGCCGGCAACATCATCATCCGCCAGCGCGGCACCAAGGTGAAGCCGGGCGCCAATGTCGGCGTCGGCCGCGACCACACGATCTTCGCCCTCGTCGACGGACGCGTGAAGTTCTCCCGCAAGGCCGAAGGCCGCGTGCACGTTTCGGTCGAGCCGCTGCCGCTCGCCGCGGAGTAATCTGTCTCCGGCATGAAGGACGCGAAGGCCGGCCGGTGCCGGCCTTTTGCGTATCTGCACCCATGAAGTTCCTCGACCAGGCGAAAATCTATGTGCGTTCGGGCGATGGCGGCAACGGCGTCGTCGCGTTCCGGCGCGAGAAATACATCGAGTTCGGTGGGCCGGACGGCGGCAATGGCGGCCGCGGCGGCGACATCGTGTTCGAGGCGGTCGAGAACCTCAATACGCTGATCGACTTCCGCTATACCCAGCATTTCCGGGCCCGCAAGGGCGGCAATGGCGCCGGATCGGACCGTACTGGCGCCGCCGCGCCGCCGGTGGTGATCAAGGTGCCGGTCGGCACCCAGATCCTCGACGACGACCGCGAGACCCTGCTCGCCGATCTCGATGCACCGGGCAAGCGCATCGTGCTGCTGCGCGGCGGCGATGGCGGCCATGGCAACGCCATGTTCAAGACCTCGACCAACCGCGCGCCGCGCCGTGCCGATCCCGGCTGGCCGGGCGAGGAGCGCTGGGTCTGGCTGCGGCTCAAGCTGATTGCCGATGCAGGGCTGGTCGGGCTGCCGAATGCCGGGAAATCGACCTTTCTCTCGGTGGCCTCGGCGGCGCGGCCCAAGATCGCCGATTATCCCTTCACCACGCTGCACCCGCAGCTCGGCGTGGTCCGGCTGTCGATGACCGAGGAATTCGTCCTCGCCGACATTCCGGGCCTGATCGAGGGCGCTCATGACGGCGCGGGGCTTGGCGACCGCTTTCTCGGCCATGTCGAGCGTTGCGCCGCGCTGATCCACCTGATCGACGGGGCGGCCGGCGACGTGGTGGACGCCTGGCGGACGATTCGTGGCGAGCTCGAAGCCTATGGCGGGGGGCTCGCGGACAAGCCCGAGCTGATCGTGCTGAACAAGATGGATGCGATGACGCCGCACCAGATCGCCGGCCGGCGCTCGGCACTGGAACGGGCCTCGGGCTGCAAGGTCATGGTGATTTCCGCCGCCGCGCATCAGGGGGTCGATGCGGTGCTGCGCGAAACCCTGCGGATGATCCGCGAGCAGCGGCAATGAGCCCGGGGCTGCCCGATCCAGGCAGCGCACGGCTGCTGGTGGTGAAGATCGGGTCCGCCCTCATCGTCGATCCCGATGCCGCGGCGCCGCGCACAGCCTGGCTTGCAAGCGTGGCCGCCGACATCGCGGCCCTCCGGGCGCGCGGCGTCGGTGTTATCGTGGTGTCCTCCGGGGCGATCGCTCTCGCGCGGCGGCAGCTTGGCCTGACGCAGAAGCGGCTGCGGCTCGAGGAAAAGCAGGCTGCGGCCTCGGTGGGTCAGATCCGGCTGGCGCAGGCCTGGAGCGAGGCGCTTTCGGCGCACGGGCTGGTCGCGGCGCAACTGTTGCTGACCATGGACGATACCGAAGACCGGCGGCGCTATCTCAACGCGCGGGCCACGCTCCGCACGCTGCTCGAACTCGGCGCCGTGCCTGTGATCAACGAGAACGACTCGGTCGCCACCGGCGAGATCCGCTTCGGCGACAACGACCGGCTCGCCGGTCGGGTGGCCGAAATGGTGGAGGCCGACCAACTGGTCCTGCTCTCCGATATCGACGGGCTCTATACCGCCGATCCGCGGCGCGACCCGGCGGCGGCGCATCTACCCGTCGTCGCCGCGATCACGCCGGAGATCGAGGCGATGGGCGGCGCGCCGCCGCCGGGCTATTCCTCCGGCGGGATGCGGACCAAGCTCGTCGCCGCGCGGATCGCGACCCAGGCCGGCTGTGCCATGGCGATCGCGCTTGGCGGGGTTGCGCATCCGCTCGCGTCCCTCGAAGCGGGGGCGCGCTGCACCTGGTTCCTGCCGCAGCCCGGAGGGCGCTCGGCGCGCAAGCGCTGGATCGCCGGCTCGCTCGCGCCGCTCGGGCGGCTGCATGTCGATGCCGGCGCGGCGCGGGCGATCCGCCGCGGCTCATCGCTGCTGCCGGCGGGGGTGGTGCGCGTCGAGGGACGGTTCGAGCGTGGCGATGCGGTCGAGATCGCCGGGCCGGATGGGGCGGCGCTGGCCCGCGGCCTTGCCGCCTATCCGAGCGAGGATGCGATGCTCATCGCCGGCCACAGGACCGACGAGATCGAGGCGCTGCTCGGCTGGCGCGGTCGGGATGAGCTGATCCACCGCGACGACCTCGTGCTCGTCGCCGGCCCGTTGCCGTCCGTTTCGTCGTAGGCCCGAGCACAAGCGTCAGGCGACTTCCGTCCGTTCGAGGTCGACGCGCCGGCGCGGCAGCGCGTATGGATATTCCTTCTGCAGGAACGTGATCATCTGCTCGCGCACGAAGCAGCGCAGATCCCAGGCCTCGCCCGAATTGCGCGCCGAGACCAGGGCGCGCAGTGTCAGCGTGGTCTCCAGCGCGTGGGTGACCTGCAGCACCACCACCTTGCCGCTCCAGAGCGGCGTCGCGTGCACGATCTCGTCGAGCTTGCGGCGCAGCACGTCCATCGGCACGGTATAGTCGAGGCTCCAGTGCACCTCGCCGATCAGTTCTGACGAGTCGCGTGTCCAGTTCTGGAACGGCTGTTCGAGCAGCCAGGCTAGGGGGACGACCATGCGCTGCCAGTTCCAGATCCGCACCACCACGTAGGTCGAGGTGATTTCCTCCACCCAGCCCCACTGGCCGTTGATCACCACCGCATCCTCGACGCGCAGCGGCTGGGTGATGGCGATCTGGATGCCGGCGATGAGATTGGAGAGCACAGGCCGCGCCGCGAGGCCGACGACGAGCCCGGCCGCGCCGGCGGAGGCGAGCAGCGACACCCCGTAATCCCGCACCGCTGGAAACACCATCAGCGCGGCGGCCGTGGTGATGATGATGGTCAGCACATGGCTGGCCCGGCGCAGCACCTGCCATTGAGTCACGTGCTTGCGGGCGATGGCGTCGGCCTGGATGTTGTCGGGACGGTGGGAAAGCTGGCGCGTCGTGTAGATGTCGATCGCGAGCAGCACGGCCCAGCCGATCAGGATCACGAGGCCCGCGCTCAGCGCGTGCAGCACGCCGAAGCGCAGGCCCGGTCCGAGCGGCGCCTGCGGCACCACCGTGGTCAGCATCAGCACGATCAGGAAGGCCAGCACGATGGCCCGCACGCGGGCGACCAGCGCCCCCGTGGCCCTGCCGCGGTCGCGCAACGGGCGGGGGAGCAGCCGGAACAGCATCGCGTGGAACACGATCGCGACCAGGATCGCGGCGGCGGCCAGGATTGCCGTGGTGACCAAAGGCGGCCAGCCGTGCAGCACGATTGTAAGGTTGCCGGCGGCGTGCGCGATGGGGTTGCCGGGCGCGGATCGGGTCATGCGGCCTCCTCCTCTGGTGGCGCGCCGCGTCCCCCGCAAGGGATCGCGGCCGCCGGGCTCAGTGAGGAGGTAGACCGCCGTGCCGGCGATACAACCTTCGCCGGGGAAATGCGCGCCGCTTCAGCCGCCGAAATAGCCCGGCAGGATCTTCGAGGCGCTGGTTGCGGGATTGTCTTTCAGCAGCGCCGGATCAGTGGTGACGATGATCAACCCGGCCATCGGCGTGCCGAATCCATGCACGCCAGGACGCACCTTCGGCAGCCACACCCCGCCTGGAGCCTTGGCCAGTTCCGCATGGACCGGACAATAATACCATTCCGGCCCCTGGTGCCGGAAACTGATCGAGTAGGTGTGAACCTTGTGGCCCTTGCCGGGTGTGCCCGCCAGCGCCGGGGCGTCGAACGTCTTGCTCGCCGCACCGGTCTGCGGGCTGTAGCCGAGAATGGCGTGCGCCCCGGTATCCTCGTTGACGAAGACCACTTTCTGGCCCGGACGGACGAATACGAGGCGCTCCAGGAACTCGTTGGCGCCGTTCATGTGGATGTAGACCGGCTTCGGCGGCGCTGCGGCACTGGCCGCGGACGCACCGAAGAGGGTGGCAGTGGCGAGGCCGATCGCAAGGGCGGATCTGTTCATGGCATTCTCCTTTGGCATGCGGGCAGTCTCGATCGTCATCATGGCGGAACAAGGGCCCGGATCGGGCACGCTCATCAATCCGCCGTGAGCGGCGCGTTCAGGGGCCGCATTGCTGCACCGGCGCCAGATGAAGCGGCCAGGATGGGGGATCGTCGGCCGCGGCGAGGCTGTCGGTCAGTTCTGTCCAGGTGCCGCCGAGCAGGATTTCGACCGGGCGGAAGCGCGCCTTATAGGCCATTTTCGGACTCTCCGGCACCCAGTAGCCGAGATAGACATAGGGCAGGCCGAGTTCCCGCGTGCGCTCCACCAGCCACAGGATCGAACGCGTCCCCAGCGACTGCCGAGTGAGATCCGGCGCGAAGAAGGAATATACGGCGGAAAGCCCGTCGGCGAGGCGGTCGGTCAGGCAGGCGCCGACCAGTTCGTCCGCGCCGTCGCGAAACTCCACAAGCCAGGTCTCGATCGGCGTATCCTCGACCATGGCGCGATAGTCGTAGAAGCTCATGCCAGCCATATCGCCCTCGCCGTGGCGGGCCTGCTGGTAGCGCTGGAACAGCTTGAACTGCTCGGCCGTGGCGCGCGGCGGCATCTCATAGGCGCGCAGCCCGGCATTCGCGGCGATGATCCGTCGATGGGTCCGGCTCTGCCGGAACCGGTCGCTGACGATGCGGATCGGGATGCAGGAGCGGCAGCCCGCGCAAACCGGCGCATAGGCGATGTTGTGGCTGCGCCGGAACCCGCCGCGCGAGAGCCGGTTGTGCAGCGCGTCGGCATCAGCGCCGGTGAGTTCGGTAACCACCTTCCGCTCGGTCCGCCCCGCGACATAAGGGCAGGGTAGCGGGGCCGTGGCGTAGAAGAACTGCGGCGGGCGGCCAGGGACGGTCACGGCGCGGCAGGGCGCCCCAGCGCCGAGGTGTGGACGACCGTGAGGCCCGAGAGCAGGTCATGCCCCGCGCGGCGGCGGCGGGTGACCAGCACCAGCAGGAAGGGCACCATGCCGAGCATGAAGGACACGCCGAGCAGCACCGTCCAGGCCAGCGCCTGGGCGAAGCTCGGCCGCAGGGCAACGCTCGCCTCCAGCGTATCGTCCTGTCGGAGCGTGAGACCCAGCAGGCGCTGCCCCGGCGTCGCCGCGGCGGACGAGCACAGCCACAGGATGTAATAGAGCGGCGGGACGGCCCAGGTGAAATGCAGCAGCAGGAAACCGAGGCCGAACGTTGCGATGCCAAGCACCACGATCACCCACCAGACAGCGACGCTCAGCACGGCGAGAAGCACCATGTCGACAAGAAAGGCGATGATGCGGCGCGGCCAGACATCGCGGGTCAGCCAGGCGTCGCGCGCCGCTTCGGCATCGAAAGGCAGGGACTGGCTCATGCTCTCCAAGATAGTGCGCCGGGCGGGGCGCGCGCAATGGCCTGCACTGCCCGCGCGTCATGGACAGCGGCGGGAGCGGTTGCTACACGCGCCACGGATCGTCCGGTCCACCTCCTTCGACATCGGGGCCGCCCGTTCCGGCCGCAGGGATCCGTCACATGAAGATCGTCGCGTGTAACTCGAATCTGCCGCTTGCGGACGCCGTCAGCAAGGCGCTGCATCTGCCGCTGACCAACGCCATCATTCGCCGCTTCGCCGACATGGAGATTCATGTCGAGATCCAGGAAAACGTCCGCGGCGAGGATGTGTTCGTCATCCAGTCCACCTGCTTTCCGGCGAACGACAACCTGATGGAGCTGCTGATCACGCTCGATGCGCTGCGGCGCAGCTCGGCGCGGCGGGTGACCGCGGTGATCCCGTATTTCGGCTACGCAAGGCAGGACCGCAAGACCAACCCGCGCACGCCGATTTCGGCCAAGCTGGTCGCCAACATCATCACCGAGGCGGGCGCCAACCGGGTGCTCACGCTCGACCTGCATGCCGGGCAGATCCAGGGTTTCTTCGACATTCCGGTGGACAATCTCTACGGCGCGCCGCTCTTCGCGCGCGACATCCAGGACCGTTTCGCCGGGCGCGACATCATGGTGGTGTCGCCGGATGCCGGCGGCGTCGCCCGCGCCCGCGCCACGGCGAGCCGCCTTGCCTGCGACTTCGCGATCATCGACAAGCGCCGCCCGCGCGCCGGCGTTTCGGAAGTGATGAACGTGATCGGCGATGTCGAGGGACGGCACTGCATCATGATCGACGATATCGTGGATTCCGGCGGCTCGCTCTGCAACGCGGCCGAGGCGCTGATCCGCCACGGCGCGGCTTCGGCCTCGGCCTATGTCAGCCACGGCGTGCTCTCCGGCCAGGCGCTGGAACGCATCGGCGCCAGCCCGATCGAGACGCTGACCATCACCGACAGCATCCATCTCGATCCCGCACGCAATCCGCCGTCGAATCTGCAGGTGCTGACCATCGCCCCCTTGCTTGCCGAGGCGATGCGCCGCATCTCGGATGAAACCTCGGTCAGCTCGCTGTTCGACTGACCGGCCGCGAAAACGGGAGGAAACGGAATGAAACTGTTCTATGCGCCAGGCGCCTGCTCGCTCGGCATCCATGTCCTGATCGAGGAGCTCGGCCTGCCGCATGAAGGCGTGCTGGTGAACCTGCGCGACGGGCAGCAGTTCAGCGACGACTACAAGGCGATCAATCCGAAGGCCAAGGTGCCGGCAATCGTGCTCGACGACGGCACCGTGCTGACCGAGTGGATCGCCATCGCGAACTACCTGGCCGCGACCAACCCGGCGGCCCAGCTGGTGCCGTCCTCCCCGGTCGAGGCCGCGCGCTGCAACGAACTCGTCGCCTACATCAACGGCTGGATGCATCCGCAGGGCTTCGCCCGCATCTTCCGCCCCGAGCGTTTCGCGCCGAATCCCGAGGACAAGGAGGCCGTCCGCGAGCAGGGGCGGAAGATCTTCGCCGAAGGATTCGACCTGATCGAGCCGGTGCTGGCCGATGGGCGGGAGTGGCTGCTCGGCGCGTTCTCGATCGCCGATGCGGCGCTGTTCTACGTCTCCTTCTGGGCGGAAGGCCGGCAGACGATCCCGCTGCCGCCGAATGTCTCGGCGCATTATGCGCGGATGAAGGCGCGCCCGGCGGTGGCGCGGGCGATGGAGCAGGAGCGGCTGTCCTGATGACGCTGCCGCGCGCCCCGTTCTGGTTCCTCCGCCACGGCCAGACCGACTACAACGCGCAGGGCCTGTCGCAGGGGGCGATCGACATTCCGCTGAACGAGACCGGCCGCGCGCAGGCCCGCGCCGCGGCGCCGCTACTGCTCGGGCGCGGGATCGTCGGCATCGTCGCCTCGCCAATGCAGCGCGCGCGCGAGACCGCCGAAATCGTCAACGAGACCCTCGGCCTGCCGCTCGCCTTCGAACCGGACCTGCGCGAGGTGGTGTTCGGCGGCATGGAGGGCCAGCCGCTCGAACCCTGGTTCGGCGACTGGATCGAGGGACGGCTGACGCCGCCCGGCGCCGAAAGCTTCGCCGACATCACTGCCCGCGCCGGCACCGCGCTGCGCAGCATCCTGGCGAGGCCGGGGCCGCTGCTGCTGGTCTCGCACGGCGCCTTCTTCCGCGCGGTGCGCGGCCTGCTCGGCGTGAGTCTGGAAGGCCGCACCGCCAATGCAGCCCCCATCCTCTGCGCGCCGGACGGCGAGGGGTGGCGGACGGCGATGGCCGCCGAACTCGACGAGGCGGTGGCGCCGGGCGCAATGTAGATTGTCTTCATCCGGCCAGGCCGGATCGCCTGTGGGGGAACGTAACATGGAAATGGGCTTTTTCGCGCCGAGGCACATGGATATCGGCGGCGGGGCGGCGGCGCGGATTGCGGTCCTGCTCGGCCGCTTCGGCCTGTCGCGGCCGCTGATCGTCACCGATCCGGTCATGGTGAAACTCGGCCTGGTCCGCCGCATCACCGATCCGCTGGAAGCGGCCGGGATCGTCTGCACGATCTTCAGCGACACCGTGCCCGAGCCGGTCGATACCGTGGTGGAAGCCGGCGTCGCCATCGCCAGGGGCGGCGCGTTCGACTGCCTGATCGGCTTCGGCGGCGGCTCGCCGATCGACACGGCGAAGGCGATCAACATCCTGCTCGCGGCGGCGCCAAGTGCGCGCATGCGCGACTTCAAGGTGCCCGTCGCCGCTGATACGGCGGCGCTGCCGCTGATCGCGGTGCCGACGACCGCCGGCACCGGCTCGGAAGCGACCCGCTTTACCGTGATCACCGATACCGAAACCGACGAGAAGATGCTGATCGCCGGGCTCGGGGCGCTGCCGCTGGCGGCGGTGGTCGATTACGAGCTGACCATGAGCGTGCCGCCGCGCACCACCGCCGATACCGGGATCGATGCCTTCACCCATGCGCTGGAGGCCTATGTCTCGCGGCGGGCGAACCCGGTGTCCGACGCCTATGCACGCAGCGCGATGCGGCTGATCGGCGCCAACCTGCGCAAGGTCTGGCAGACGCCGCAGGATCGCGACGCGCGCGAGGCGATGATGCTCGGCGCGACCCTCGCGGGACTCGCCTTCTCGAACGCCTCGGTGGCGCTGGTGCATGGCATGTCGCGGCCGATCGGCGCGCATTTCCATGTGCCGCACGGCATGTCGAACGCGATGCTGCTGCCGGCGGTGACGCGCTTTTCGCTCAATGCCGCGCTGCCGCGCTACGCCGAATCCGCCCGCCTCGCCGGCTTCGCCCGCGCCGATGACGCCGACCAGCTGGCCGGCGCCAGGCTGATCGAGGCGTTGGAGGCGATCAATGCCGAGCTCGAGGTGCCCACACCGCAGGGTTTCGGCGTGGCCCGCGCCGACTGGGACGCGCTGCTGCCCAAAATGGCGGAACAGGCGCTGGCCTCCGGCAGCCCCGGCAACAATCCGGCGGTGCCGGACGCTGCCGAGATCGTGAAGATCTACGAGGAGATCTTTTGACGTCGCGTGCTTGATGCGCTTCTGGCGTCGCGTCCCTGACGCGCTTCTGGATTCGCGTGCCGGCCCCGCGCTCAGGCGAGTGCGAGGTCGGCCGCGAGTTCGAGCAGGGCGAGGTCGCGTCCCGGCCCGGCGATGAGCGACAGGCCGACCGGCGCCCCGTTCACCTTGCCGACCGGAATGGTGAGTTCCGGCAGGCCGGCGAAGGCGGCGATGATGCCGACGCGCAGCGTTCGCGTGCGGACGTCTTCATAGACCGCCTGCTCCGCCGCAACCGGCGGGGCCGGGCAGGGCGAGGTTGGAATCACCAGCACCGCGCCGCCGGCCAGCAGCGCGTGCATCCGCGCCGTGTGCGCGCGGCGCGCCACGCGGCCCTCGGCAGCGGCTTCGGCGGTGAAGCCGCCCGTCGCCGCGATCCGGCCCGCGGTGACGGGGTCGAGCAGCGGCTTGACCGTCTCGATGAAGCCGCCCAGCGTCAGCCACGTCTCGCGCCCGCGCACGGCGTTCTGCCAGGCCAGCATCCGGTCGAGCCCTTCCGGCACCGGGTCGGCCTCGCCCATCGGGCCCAGCCTGGCGAGCGCGGGTTCGAGGGCAGCGACGACGTCGGGATCGGCATTGGCGAAGGCTGCGGGAATCATGAGAAACTGGGCCGCGAGCGGCGGTGCTGGCGGCAAAAGCGCCTCGCCGACGCGAAGCATGGTCTCCGCATCGCGGGTGAACCAGCCAGGCGTGTCGAAGCTCGGGGCCAGCGGCGCCGCCCCGGCCAGGCTGAGCAGCCCCTGAGTCGGGCGCAACCCGTAGAGCCCGCAATAGCTGGCCGGAATCCGCACCGAGCCGCCGGTATCCGAGCCGACGCCGACATGGGCGCGGCCGGACGCGACCATCGCCACCGAGCCGCTCGACGAGCCGCCCGGCAGCCGGTCCGGCGCCGCCGGGTTGAGCGGCGTGCCGTAATGGGTGTTGCGCCCCTCCAGGCCGAAGGCGAGTTCGACCGTCGTTGTCTTGCCGGTGACGCGGGCGCCGGCCTCGAGAAGCTGCGAGACGATCCAGGCATGCGAGAGGGCGGGGCCGAAATGCCGCCCCCAGTCGGGGTTGCCGAAGGCGGTCACTTCGCCCGCGATGTCGAACAGGTCCTTGACGACCACGTCGAGTCCCGCAAGCGGGCCGTGCGGATTGCCCCGGATGTCGAGCGATTTGATCAGGCCGAGATCGGGAGCTTCGGAGAGGGGATGGCGCGTTTCCATGGCGAAAGGGTAACAGAGTTCGGCGCCGGGTTGAACCGGCTTCCGGCAGGGTTAAAATCGGCTGGCCGGCACCGATATCTCCGGCAGAGGACAAGGACGAGGGTCGATGAACGCCACTGCCATTACTGCGGATGCCGCGACGATCGAGGCCGCCGACAAGGCCGCCCGCCACTGGGTCAGCCCCGATCCCGGACCGCTGAAACCGGGCTCGGAAGCACACAAGCGCGCCGTTTGCGCGATGTTCCACGAAACCTTCAACCCTTACAAACCCTCGGTCATCGAGTGGCCGAAGCTCGACCCCGAAACCCTGCACAAGATCACCTCGCTGCCGATCTGGGACATCGCGGTGCAGACCGAGGGCAAGGCGCGGCTGCGGATGGCGGCCTATGCGCGGATCATCGCCGATCCGGACATGAGCAAGACGATCGAGCTGAACGGCTGGGAGGAGAACCGGCACAAGGAGGTGCTCTCCAAGCTGGTCGAGGCCTATGACATTCCGCTCGAACCGGAGCCGGAATACCGCCAGCCGAAGGATCCCGAATGGGCCTATCTGGTCACCGGCTATTCCGAGTGCGTCGACAGTTTCTTCGCCTTCGGCCTGTTCGAATTGGCGAAGCGGTCCGGCTTCTTCCCGGCCGAACTGGTCGAGACCTTCGAGCCGGTGATGCAGGAGGAGTGCCGGCACATCCTGCTCTTCGCCAACTGGGTCGCCTGGCACCGCGCGAGGCTGCCGCTGCACCGGCGGATCTGGTTCGAACTCCGCGTCGCGGCGGTATGGGCGTTCCTCGGCTGGGAGCGAATCGGCATCGCCCGCGGCATGGACGACGGGGGCAAGGACAAACCCAAGGCGCAGGACAACAATTTCACCGTGACCGGCAGCAAGTCGGTCAGCGCCGAAGACATCTCGGTGCCGGAACTGATGCGCATCTGCCTCGAGGAGAACGACCGGCGCTTCGCCGGCTACGACCGCCGGCTGCTGCGGCCGACGACGATGCCGACCCTGGTGCGGACCGCGCTGAAATTCATGCCGAAACCGCGCCAGAAGGCGGCGGCGTGAGCGGCGGCGGCACGGCCGGCGGCAACGAACGGCAGATCGCCTACTGGAACGAGGTCGCGGGGCCGAAGTGGATCCGCGTCCAGGCGGCGATGGAATCGAGGCTGACGGCGGTCGAGGACCGCCTGCTGGAGCGGGCTGCGCCCCGCGCTGGCGAGCGGGTGCTGGAGGTCGGCTGCGGCACGGGGACGACCACCGCGCGGCTCGCCGGGCTGGTCGGTGAGGGCGGGCATGTCACCGCCGTCGATGTTTCCCGCCCGATGCTTGAGGCGGCGCGCGCCCGGCTTGCCGGCCTGGCGCAAGTGACGCTGATGGAGGCGGATGCCGCCTTCGCGACCTTCGCAGCGCCGTTCGACCTCGTCACCTCCCGCTTCGGCGTGATGTTCTTCGAGGATCCGGCGGCCGCCTTCGCCAATCTGCGCGCCTCACTCGTTCCGGGCGGCCGCCTCGTCTGCGCCGCCTGGGGGCCGATCGCCGACAATCCGCATTGGTCGGTGCCGCTTGAGATCACCGTGGCACGGCTCGGCCCACCAAAGCCGCGCCGGCCGCACGCGCCGGGCCCCCTGGCCTTTGCCGACCGCGACCATGCACGGACGGTGCTGACGCAGGCGGGCTTTGCCGAGATCGCCATCGAGCCCGAGCGGGTCATGCTGTCCGGGCGGTCACTCGACGACGAGGCCGAAATGGCGGGGACGATGGGCCCGGCCGGCGCGCTGATCGACGAGAAGGAGGCCGATGCCCAAACGCGCGCGGCGCTGCGGGTGGCCTTCCGCGAAGCTCTCCCCGGCTATGCCGACGCCGATGCCTGGCTGCCGGCGACGATCCACATGATCACGGCGCGCAACCCGGCCTGATCCGGCTGGTCACTGCAGCGCCGCCTCGGCGTGGCGGACCGCCGCAAGCGGGGCGGCGGCGCGGCCAACGACACGCCCGCCGATCAGGGCGAGCCAGTCGCCATCGGCGGGTGGGCGGGGCAACAGGCGGATCAGCCGCGCCTCGTCATCCAGCGCCACGGCATGAAACCGGCCACGCGCGGTCGTCATCGGACCATCCAAATGAATGACGCGGGCAACAGCATTGCCCGCGTCATCAAGTCCCAGCCATTCACGGGCGCGCGCGCCGGTCTCGGTCAGGAAGCTGTCGCGGCCGCGCACCCAGCGAAGCCGCATCGCATCAGCTCCGCCAGGCCGGCGGGCGCCACACCATCAGGCACTCTTGGTCATGATCTCGTCGGCGATGTTGCGCGGCACGGGATCGTAATGGTGGAACTGCATGGTGAAGGAGGCGCGGCCCTTGGTCATCGAACGCAGGTTCGAGATGTAGCCGAACATTTCCTTCAGCGGCACCTGGGCGCGGACGATCACGGTCGAACCCGAGCTTTCCTGGTTCTGGATCATGCCGCGCCGGCGGTTGAGGTCGCCCACCACATCGCCGACATGGTCCTGCGGCGTGGTGATCTCCACATCCATGATCGGCTCGAGGATGACCGGGCCGGCCTTCTTCATGCCCTCGCGGAAGCACGCCTTGGCGGCGATTTCGAAGGCCAGCGCCGAGGAGTCGACGTCATGGTACTTGCCGTCGACCAGCGTGTACTTGAAGTCCACCGTCGGGAAGCCGGCGAGCACGCCGGTATCGGCCTGCACCTTGATGCCCTTTTCCACCGCCGGGATGTATTCCTTCGGCACGGCGCCGCCGACCACCTTGTTCTCGAACAGGATGCCCTCGTTGCGCTCCTGCGGCTCGAAGATGATCTTGACCTCGGCGAACTGGCCCGAGCCACCCGACTGCTTCTTGTGGGTGTAGGTCTCGGTGTGTTCGCGGGTGATCGTCTCGCGATAGGCCACCTGCGGCGCGCCGACATTGGCCTCGACGCCATATTCGCGCCGCAACCGGTCGATGATGATGTCGAGGTGCAGCTCGCCCATGCCGGAGAGGATGGTCTGGCCGGTTTCCTGGTCCGTCTTGAGGCGGAGCGAGGGGTCCTCGCCGGCGAGCTTCTGCAGCGCCAGCGTCATCTTCTCGACGGCTTCCTTGGTCTTCGGCTCGACCGAGATGTCGATGACCGGCACCGGGAAGGCCATGCGCTCCAGCACCACCGGGTCGTCCGACGAGGCCAGCGTGTCACCCGTGCCGGTGTCCTTCAGGCCAACGAAGGCGGCGATGTCGCCGGCGTGGACTTCCTTGACCTCCTCACGCTTGTCGGCGTGCATCTGGAACATGCGGCCGACGCGTTCCTTGTGGCCCTTGGTCGTGTTGAGCACCGTGTCGCCCGAGCGCAGCGTACCGGCATAGACGCGCACGAAGGTGAGCGTGCCGTATTTGTCGTTGATGATCTTGAAGGCGAGGCCGGCGAAGGGCGCGTCGGGGTTGGCCGGGATCACGCGGCGGTTGGCCGAGGGGTCTTCCTCCTCGCCTTCCGGCGGGGCGACCTTGATGCCTTCGATGTCGACCGGGCTCGGCAGATAGTCGAGCACGGCGTCGAGCAGCGGCTGAACGCCCTTGTTCTTGAAGGCGGTGCCGCACAGCACCGGGCGGAACGCGCCGGAGATCGTACCGGTCTTGATCGCGCGCTTCAGCGTCTCGGTCGCGACGTCGCCCTTCTCGAAATATTCCTCCATGCCCGCATCGTCGACCGACAGAGCGGTGTCGAGCAGGTTCTGGCGGTATTCCTTGGCCTTTTCCAGCATATCGGCCGGGATTTCCTCATCGTGGAACTTCGCGCCGAGTTCGCCGCCTTCCCACACGATGGCCTTCATCTCGACCAGGTCGACCACGCCGACGAACTGGTCCTCGATGCCGATCGGCAGCTGCAGCGGCAGCGCCACGATGTCGAGCTTCTCCTTCAGCGTGTCGAACGCGCGGTAGAAGTCGGCGCCGGTGCGGTCGAGCTTGTTGATGAAGATGATGCGGGGAACGTTGTAGCGGTCCGCCAGGCGCCAGTTGGTCTCGGACTGCGGCTGCACGCCGGCCACGCCCTCGATGATGAACACAGCGCCATCGAGCACGCGCAGCGAACGGTTCACCTCGATGTTGAAGTCGATGTGGCCCGGCGTGTCGATGATGTTGATGCGATGGTCTTTCCACTCGCAGGTAACGGCGGCGGAGGTGATGGTGATGCCGCGCTCGCGCTCCTGCTCCATGTAGTCGGTCGTCGTGTTGCCGTCATGCACCTCGCCAATCTTGTGCGACACGCCCGTGTAATACAGGATACGTTCCGTGGTCGTGGTCTTGCCCGCGTCGATATGCGCGGTGATGCCGATATTCCGGATCTTGGCGAGCGAGGTGCCGGACATGCAGTCTCTCCAGGGTGGGCTGTGCAGGGTTCAGCGAACAGCGATTACAACGAAAAACGGGCGCGACCGCCGGTGAGTGTCCCGGCAATCCACCCGATTACGACCGGCTTTCGACCAATCTTCGCCCGCATAATGGCAAGGCGGGCCGCATTTTGCAACCCGGCGGCGGTTTTTCCTTTCGCACGCGGCGAATTCGCGCTAGCCATTCGCCATGGGACAACCTGCCGCACGCCTGACCGACATGCATGTCTGCCCGATGGTGGACGTGCTTGTGCCCCATGTCGGCGGGCCGATCATCGGCCCCGGCGCGCCCACCGTGCTGATCGGCGGCATGCCGGCCGCGCGGGTGGGCGACATGGCGGTTTGCGTGGGCCCCCCCGACTCGGTGGTCGTCGGCGCGTTCACCGTGTTGATCGGCGGCCAGCCCGCGGCGCGGATGGGCGATTCCACCGCGCACGGCGGCACCATCATTCTCGGCATGCCGACAGTCCTGATCGGCTGAGAGGCGCCGCGCCCGTCAGGGCGCGGCCTGTATCGGAGCGTCGCCGTCAGAGCGCGGCTTTCAGCTTCCTCATCATCCTTGTGACGAATCCGGCCGGCGGGTCGTCCGCGAGGGCGACGGCGGGAACGGTCGCCAGGGTCTTGCCGCCGGCGCTGACGGTGATCGTGCCGACCGTCTGCCCGCGATGCACGCCGGCTGCCGGCGGCGGGTCCAGCGCCACGGAGGTCTTAAGGGTCTTCGCGGCAAGCGCCGGGATCGTCATCGTGATGCTGTGCGCCGGGCCGACCGCCACCGCGGTCGTGCGGTAGAGCGGCGCCTTCAGCATGCCCGCCGGCTTGCCGGCAACCGCGACCTTGGCATTGGCGTAGAATTGGTAGCCGTAATCGAGCAGGGCCTCGATATCGTGCGTGCTGACGGTCCAGCTCGGCCCGCCGAGCACCACGGCGATGAGGCGGCGGCCGTTGCGCAGGGCTGTGGCGTCGATGCAGTGCCCGGCTTCCTTGGTGCGGCCGGTCTTAAGCCCATCCACCGTCGGGTCGTGGAACAGCACCGGGTTCCAGCTTCGCTGGCGGATCTTGTCGAAGGTGAAGTGCTTCTTGACCGAAATCTTCAGGAACTGCGGATAGGTACGGACGATGTCGCGCGACAGTTTTGCAACATCCATCGCCGTGGTGCGCAGGTCCGGGTTCGGCAGGCCGTCCACGTTCGTGTAGTGGGTCGACTTCAGGCCAAGCGCCTTGGCCTCATGGTTCATCAGCCCGACGAAGCCGCTCCGGCTGCCGGCCACCGCCTGGGCGAGCGCCACGGCCGCATCGTTGCCCGAGTCGATGATCAGCCCGTGCAGCAACTGGTCCACCGTGACCGTCATGCCCGGCGAGATGAACATGCGTGAGCCGCCGGTATGCCAGGCCGAGACGCTGACCGGCACGGTCTGGTCCATCTTCAGCGAACCGTGCGCGACAGCCTGGTAGGTCAGATAGGCGGTCATCAGCTTGGTCAGGCTGGCCGGTGGCCAGGGCTGGTCCGGCGCCTTGGCGGCGATCACCGCGCCGGTATCGGCGTCCATCAGCACATAGGAAGCCTGCTGCGGCAGGGTCGGCGGCATCGGCACGCCGGGAATGGCGAGGGGCGCCACTGGCGCTGGTCCCGCGTCCTGCGGCGCGGTCGTCGCCGCGGTTGCGTGTGCCGCGCCCTTGCCCGGCGCGGGCGTGCGCCCGGCGGCGTAGGACGTAGCGGTGAACAGGGCGAGGGTGAGAAGTGAAAGGCGGCGCTTCATGGTGGCGGAAGTCCGGACTGTTGGCATGGCGAGAGGCATACAATCGCCCCCGTGCCGTGGCAAATCGCGAGGCCGTGCGTCGCGTTCACGGTGGTGTTTCGCCGCACTTCCTTGACTTCGCGCCCCCCGCACGGTTTGAAGCGGGCAGACAATATCAGAACGGGCGGACATGGCGCAGACGAAGGACTCGGTAGCAGGCTCGATCAGGGAATGGGTTGTCACTCTCGTCTATGTCGTGGTGATCGCCGTCTTCATCCGCTCATTCCTGTTCGAACCGTTCTTCATTCCCTCGGGCAGCCTGACGCCGACGCTGCTGCCCGGCGATTTCGTACTCGTGACCAAGTGGAACTATGGCTATTCGCGCTGGTCGTTCCCCTTCGGCGAGCCGGATTTCAAGGGGCGGATCTTCGGCTCGCTGCCGAAACAGGGGCAGATCGCGGTGTTCGCGCTGCCGCGCGACCCGTCGATCGACTATATCAAAAGGGTAATCGGCGAACCCGGCGACACGGTCCAGGTGACCGACGGCCAGCTCTACATCAACGGGCGCGAGGTGCCCCGCACCCCGGCCGGCACCTATGTCGAGACGCCACTCGACTCGGGGGAGGGCGTGCCCATCAAGGTGCGCCTCTATCGCGAGCACCTGCCGGACGGCGTGACCCATCTGATCGCCAAGGCGACGAATCAGGGGTTCGCCAATAACACGCCTGTCTATCACGTCCCGCCCGACCACCTGTTCATGATGGGCGACAACCGCGATTTCTCCGAGGACTCGCGCTATCTCGATGCCGTCGGCTACGTGCCGCTGGCGAATTTCGTCGGCCGGGCGCGGATCATCTGGTTCTCCATCCGGCTCGATCATCCGTGGTGGGAATTCTGGTACTGGCCGGTCGATATCCGCTGGGACCGGCTGTTCACGGTCATCCATTGAGCGAGGCGGCGGAAGCGCTGCTCGGGCATCGCTTCGCGCGACCTGACCTGCTCGCCCAGGCCCTGACCCATCGCTCCGCGGTCGGGCAGGGTGGTCTCGGGTCGAACGAACGGCTGGAATTCATCGGCGACCGCGTGCTGGGCCTGCTGATCGCCGAATGGCTGATCGAGCGCTTCCCGCATGAGCGCGAGGGCGGGCTGGGGCCGCGGCTGGCGCATCTCGTCTCCCGCCAGTCGCTGGCGGAAATCGCCGAGCATGGCGGGATTGCCGGGCTGCTGTCGGTCTCGCCGGGGGAGAGCCGGCGCGGGGTGCGCAACCGCGCGACCGTGCTGGCCGATGCGCTGGAAGCGCTGATCGGCGCGCTCTATCTCGATGGCGGGCTGGAGCCGGCGCGGCTGTTCATCCGCCGCATCTTCGCGCCCCGGATCGACGGCCAGCCGAGCGCCCCGCCCAAGGACCCGAAGACCGCGCTACAGGAATATGCGCTGGCGCGCGGGCCGGTTCTGCCGGCCTATGAGCTGGTGGAGCGGACTGGCCCCTCGCACGCGCCGCGCTTTCGCATCCGCGTGACGGTCGCCGGCCGCACCGCCGAGGGACTTGCCGGAACCAAGCGCGAGGCGGAGCAGAACGCCGCGCGCGACCTGCTGGAGCAGCTGCAATGACGACCCGCTGTGGTTATGTCGCCCTTCTCGGACGGCCGAATGCCGGCAAGTCCACCCTGCTGAACCAGGCGGTCGGCGCCAAGGTGTCGATCGTCACACCCAAGGCGCAGACGACGCGGTTCCGCATTTCCGGCATCGTCATGCGCGGTGGCGACCAGATCGTGCTGGTCGACACGCCAGGCATCTTCGCGCCGAAGCGGCGGCTCGACCGCGCGATGGTCGCGGCGGCGTGGGAGGGCGTTGCCGGCGCCGATCTCGCCTGCCTGATCGTCGATGCCGCGAAGGCGGACCCGGACGATCTCGCCGAGCCGATCGAGGCGCTCGCCGCGACCGGGCGGCCGCGCTGGCTGATCCTCAACAAGATCGACCTGCTGCCGCGCGACAAGCTGCTGCCGCTGGCCGAAACGCTGGCGCGGCAGGGCGGGTTCGCGGAAGTGTTCATGATCAGCGCGCTGAAGCGCGACGGCGTCGATCGCCTGCTCGACGCGCTGGCCGCGGCGATGCCCGAAGGCCCGCATCTCTACCCCGAGGACGAGCTGACCGACCAGACCGAGCGAATGCTCGCTGCCGAGCTGGTGCGCGAGCAGATCTTTCTCCAGCTGCGCGACGAGGTGCCCTACGGCGCCTCCGTCGAGACCGAGAGTTTCAGCGAGCGGAAGGACGGATCGGTGCGGATCGACGTTACCGTCTATGTCGCGCGTGCCGGCCACAAGAAGATCGTGCTCGGCGAGGGCGGGGCGCGCATCAAGTCGATCGGTTCGCGGGCGCGGCGGGCTCTCGAGCGCCAGCTGGAGCGGCGGGTGCACCTGTTTCTCAACGTCAAGGAACGCCCGGGCTGGGACGAGGAGGCCGCGCGGTTGCGCGCCCTCGGCCTCGACGGCTGAACACCGGCGCCGGGTTGGCCCGGCGCCGGTTCAGAACGTCAGGCGGCGAGCCGGCGGCGATGGTGGTCGGCGTTGCCGAACATCGTGTCGATCATGGTCAGCCGCTTGAAATAGTGGCCGGCCTTGTATTCCATCGTCATCGCGATGCCGCCATGCAGCTGGATCGCCTGCTGGCCGACGAAGTGCAGCGCCTTGCCCACCCCGGCCTTGGCCAGCGCCATCGCCTTGCCGCGCGCCTCGGCATCGTCGTCGGCGACCGAGAGGGCGGCGAAGATGGCGAGGCTGCGCGCCTGTTCCAGCGCCACATACATGTCCACCGCGCGGTGCTGCAGCGCCTGGAAGACGGAAATCACCACCCCGAACTGCTTGCGCTGCTTCATGTAGTCGACGGTCAGGCCGACCAGGGCCTCCATCGCGCCCACCGCCTCGGCGCAGAGGGCGGCGATCGTCTCGTCGCGCGCGCGCTCCAGCACCGCGAGATCGCCGATCTGCCGCGCGGCCGGAACCCGCACGCTGGCGAGCGAGATTTCCGCGCCGCGCAGCAGGTCCTGCATCGGATAGCCGCGGCGGGAGACGCCTTCGGCCTTCGCATCGACCAGGAACAGGCCGATCCCGTCGCGATCGCGCCGGCTGCCGGCAAGGCGGGCGCTGACGATCAGCCAGTCCGCCGTATCGCCGCCGAGGACCACCGACTTCTCGCCTTCGAGGATGAAATGATCGCCGTCGCGCTTCGCGGTAGTGGTCACGTCTTCGAGGTCGTGGCGGGAACTGCGCTCGGTATGGGCGACGGCGACGATCGTCTCGCCGGCGGCAAGTGCGGGAATCACCTCGTCCCTCACGGCCGCGCTTGAGCCGTGGCGCAGGACGGCGCCGGCGAAGACGATCGCGGCGAGATAGGGTTCGAGGGCCAGCGCCTTGCCGATCTCCTCCATGACGATCATGGTCTCGACCGGCCCGCCGCCGAAGCCGCCCTGCGCCTCGTCGAAGGGCAGGGCGAGCAGCCCGGCCTCGGCATATTCGGCCCAGACCGCGCGGTCGAATCCTTCGGGAAGTTTCGCATAGGCCTTGCGCTTTTCGAAATCGGCGTAGCGGCTGGCGAAAAGCTTGCCGACACTGTCGCGCAGCAGGCGCTGTTCTTCGGTAAAATCGAAATCCATTGTCTTGTCCTCAGAACCCCAGGATCGCCTTGGCGATGATGTTGCGCTGGATCTCGTTCGAGCCGCCGTAGATCGAGATCTTCCGCCAGTTGAAGTAGGTGGGCGCCGCCTCGGCCGCGTCGTCCGGCCCGATCGGCATGGCGTTGCCATCGTCATCCGGATCGGTCGAGCCCTGGAACGGCATGGCGAGCGGGCCGACGACATCGAGCAGAAGCTCGGTCGTCGCCTGCTGGATTTCCGAACCCTTGATCTTGAGGATCGAGGATTTCGGATCCGGCCGGCCATGCTTGCCCGATTTGCGCGCCTCGGCGAGCACGCGGAGCTGGGTGATTTCCAGCGCCTTGAGATCGATCTCGACATCCGCGAGCTTCTCGCGGAACCAGGGCGCGTCGATCAGCCTGGCATCGCCGGCCCGCTCGATCGCGGCGAGTTCGCGGATGCGACGCAGGCGCTGCTTCGAGGCGCCGACGCGGGCGATACCGGTGCGCTCGTTGCCGAGCAGGAACTTCGCGTAGTCCCAGCCCTTGTTTTCCTCGCCGACGAGGTTTTCCGCCGGCACCTTCACCTCGTCGAACCAGACCTCGTTGACCTCGTGCCCGCCATCGATCAGCTGGATCGGCCGGACGGTGATGCCGGGCGTCTTCATGTCGACAAGGATGAAGGAAATGCCTTGCTGCTTCTTCTCCGCACCCGGATCGGTGCGGGCGAGGACGAAGATCCAGTCGGCATACTGGGCGAGGGTCGTCCAGGTCTTCTGGCCGTTGATGATGTAGTGATCGCCCTCGCGGCGGGCCGTGGTCTTGAGGCCGGCCAGATCCGATCCCGCCCCCGGCTCGGAGAAGCCCTGGCACCACCAGATATCGAGGTTGGCCGTCGCCGGCAGGAATTTCCGCTTCTGCTCGTCATTGCCGAAGGTCGCGATCACCGGGCCGACCATGGAGACGTTGAACGGCAGCGGGCTGGGCGCGGGGGCCGATTGCAACTCGTCGAGCAGGATGAATTCCTGCACCGGGCTCCAGTCCTGCCCGCCCCAGGCGCGCGGCCAGTGCGGCACTGCCCAGCCTTTCGCGTTCAGCTTGCGCTGCCAGTCGACAATGTCCTGCTTGCCGATCTCGCGTCCCTCGATCAGGCGCTTCTGCACATCCCCGGGCAGGTTGTCGCGGATGAAGGCGCGCACCTCGTCGCGGAACGCGATTTCCTCGGGCGAAAAGCTGAGTTCCATGGCGCTCTCCTCAGTTGTTCTCGAAACGGCCGGCGCTGTCCTTGCGGGTGCCGGTGGGGGTGTCCATCCGCCCGCGCGGGGCGACGGCGATGGTGGGCGGGATCATGGTGCCGCAGCACCTGAAGCTCTGGCGGAAGCGTGCCGTTCGCGTTCCTCCGCCGCGAGTTCCTTGCGCGAGAACTTGCCGACCGATGTCTTCGGCAGGGCCTCGCGGAATTCGACGGCGGCGGGGAGTTCGTGCTTGCCGAGCTTGTCGGCGAGGAAGTCGCGCAGCGACTCGATCGTGAATTCCGCCGCACCCGGCTTCAGCGTTATGAAGGCCTTGGCCGACTGGCCGCGATAGTCGTCCGGCACGCCGACGACGATGACCTCGGCGACGTCGGGGTGTTCGTAGATCGCGCTCTCGATCACGGTCGGGTAGACGTTGAAGCCGCCCGAGAGGATCATGTCCTTCTTGCGATCGACGAGGAAGACCATGCCGTCCTCGTCGATATAGCCGACATCTCCGGTCAGGAAATGGCCGTCGACGAAACTGCGGGCGGTCTCCTCGGGGTTCTGCCAGTAGCCGATGAAGGTGTTGGGCGAGCGGATGCGGATTTCGCCGGTTTCGCCATAAGGCAGCACGCGGGACGGATCGTCGAGGGCGACGACGTCGAGCTTGATGCCGGGCAGTGGCATGCCGGCGGAGCCGAACTTGAACAGCCCGTCGAGCAGGTTGCCGGTGCCGGCCGAGGCGGTTTCGGTCATGCCCCAGCCGCCGCCGAGGCGCATGCCGGTCAGCCGCTCGAAACGCTGCCCGATTTCCACCGGCAGCGGCGCGCCGCCCGAGCCCACGAGGCGGAGCGACGAGAGGTCCCGCCGGTCGAGATCCGGCACGTTGGCGAGCGCGATCCACATCGTCGGCACGCCGGGAAAATAGCTCGCCTTCTTCACCTCGATGTCGCGTAGCGTGGTCTCGGCATCGAATTTCAGCCGCAGCAGCAGCGTCGATCCGCGCGAGAGCTGCAACAGGCAGAGCACGACCAGCGCGTAGATGTGGAACAGCGGCAGCACGCAGATCGCGCGGAATTTCTGCCCCGGCGGGAAGCGGTTCTGGCCGTCGAAGAAGGTGGCGTAGATCGCGACCGCCGCCCGCAGCGTCGCGTGCGTGTGCATCGCCCCCTTGGGCAGGCCGGTGGTGCCGCCGGTATATTGCAGCAGCGCCAGATCGTCCGGCGCGATGGCGGGCGGCTCGAACGCGAATGCCCGTCCCCGCGAGCGCAGGGCATCGAGCGTCATCACCCGCGGATCGCCCGTCGGGATCGGCGGATGCGCCATGCCGGGGATCTCGCCGAACGCCGCGTCGTCGGCGACGATGATGCGCTCCACATGCCCGGCATCGAGCAGTTTCAGCGCCATGCCGAGCATCGCGCCGAGATTGGTCGTCACCAGCGTGCGTGCGCCGGAATCGTGCAGCTTGTGAGCAAGCTCGCGCTCCGCATCCAGCGGCGAGAGATGCGCGACGACGAGCCCCGCCGTCAGCGCGCCGTAGAAGCAGAACGGGTGCGCCGGCACGTTCGGCAGGTAGAGCGCGATGCGCTCGCCCTTCGCATGGCCGAGCGATGCGAGCCCTGCGGCAACCTCGCCGATGGCCTCGCCGAGCTCGGCGAAGCCGGTTTCACGGTCGCGATATTCCAGCGCGGGCAGCGCCGCGTTTTCGGCAACGCTGCGCGCGATCATGGCCGGGATCGTCTCGGCCGGGATGTCGATGTCCCAGCCCAGACCGGGCGGATAATTCCGCTCCCACGGGAACGGCCGGGTGCTCATGAAGCGGCTTTCGCATCCTGGGCGAAATCCGCGAACCCTTGGCCGGCATCCGCGAGGCGGCGCAGCAGGGCGCAGGGGGCGAGTGTTTCGTCGCTCACCGCCGTTGCGTAATGCTCCAGCCGGGCGACGATCTCCTTCAGCCCGACCAGGTCGGCGTGGAAGCACGGCCCGCCGCGCCAGACCGGCCAGCCATAGCCATAGACCCAGACGACATCGACATCCGAGGGGCGGATGGCGATGCCTTCCTCAAGGATGCGCGCAGCCTCGTTGATCATCGGGTAGGTCATGCGCTCGAGGATTTCCTGGTCGGAAATCGCGCGCCGGGTGACGCCGAGCGCTGCCGCCTTTTCACTGATCAGCGCCTCGACCTCGGGGTCGGGCGTCGGCACGCGGCTGCCGTTTTCATAGATGTAGTAGCCGCGGCCGGTCTTCTGGCCGAAGCGGCCCATCTCGCACAGCGCGTCGGACACCGGTGCTGTGGCGCCGCGATGCTTGCGGATCCGCCAGCCGACATCGAGCCCCGCAAGGTCGCCCATGGCGAACGGGCCCATCGGGAAGCCGAACGCCTTGACCACGGCATCGACCTGCTGCGGCAGCGCGCCTTCCAGCATCAGCCGCTCGCACTCGATGGTGCGGCGCGCCAGCATGCGGTTGCCGACGAACCCGTCGCAATTACCGACCACGACCGGCACCTTGCCCAGCGTCTTGCCCACCGCGATGGCGGTGGCGATCGACTGCGCGGAACTTTCCTTGCCGCGCACGATCTCCAGCAGCTTCATCACGTTGGCCGGCGAGAAGAAATGCATGCCGAGAACGTCGCCCGGCCGCTTCGTCGCGGCGGCGATGGCGTCGACATCCAGCGTCGAGGTGTTGGTCGCGAGCAGCGCGCCGGGGCGGGCGATGCCGTCGAGCCGCGCGAAGACCTCCTTCTTGAGCCCGAGTTCCTCGAACACCGCCTCGATGACGATGTCAGCCTCGGCGATCACGCCCCAGTCGGTGCTGCCGGAGAACAGGGCCATGCGCTTCTCGGTCGTTCCCGCCGGCAGCGCGCCGCGCTGGACCGAGACGTCGTAGGTGCCGCGCACGCGGTCGAGCCCGCGGGCCAGCGCCGCCTCGTCGGTTTCGACGACGGTGACCGGGATGCCCGCGTTGGCGAAATTCATCGCGATACCGCCGCCCATCGTGCCGCCGCCGATGACGACGGCGCGGCCGATTTTCGCCCCTTTCACCTCGGGGCCGATGCCGGGGATCTTCTGCGCCTCGCGCTCCGCGAAGAACACATGCCGCTGGGCACGCGACTGGTCGCCGACGACGAGGCGCATGAACGCCTGCTGCTCGGCCCTGGCACCTTCGTCGAAAGGCAGGGTGAAGGAATTGCGCACGGCCTCGACGCAGGCGGCCGGCGCCTCGACGCCCTTGAGCCGCTTCGTCGCCTCGGCGGCGGCGGCCTCGAACGCGCTCGGATCGGCCTTGGCGGCGGCAATTTTGTCGCTCCGGTCGCGCACGCGGACCAGCTTCGCGGGATCGACCGTGTGGGCGAAGTCGATCGCGCCCTGCACCGGGTCGGACACGATCGCGTCGATCAGCCCGTCCGCCAGCGCAGCCTTCGCGCCGATCATCTTCCCGGAGACGATGGCGGCCACCGCCTTTTCCGGCCCGATCAGCCGCGGCAGGCGCTGCGTGCCGCCGGCGCCCGGCAGCAGGCCGAGCTTGACTTCCGGCAGTCCCATCCGGGCCGACTCGACGGCGACGCGATAATGGCAGCCGAGTGCCAGTTCCAGCCCGCCGCCGAGCGTGGTGCCGAACAGCGCGGCGATGACGGGCTTGCGGCAGTTGTCGAACCGCTCGATCACCTCGTGCAGGCCCGGCGCGCGCGGCGGCTTGCCGAATTCGGTGATGTCGGCGCCGGCCGAGAAGGTGCGTCCCTTGCAGGCGAGCACGATGGCGCGGACCGAGGCATCCGCCTCCGCCGCCGCGAGTTGCTCGACCAGCCCGGCCCGCACGGCATGGCCGAGTGCGTTCACCGGGGGGTTGTCGATCGAGATCACGGCGACGCCGTTGGCGATTTCGAGCCCGACTTTCTGCTCGCTCATGTTTCCTCCGCTTGGATGGCCGCAGCCTGCACCATTGGTTAAGCGTTTATCGCTTGCGGTCGGGGGCGATGCAAGACCCCCGGCCCGCCTTCGCGGTGTCAGAGGCCGGGGCCGACCATTTCGCGCGCGAACCAGGCGATCGCCGGCAGCGGGTTGGCGGCGACCGCGCCCGGATCGCGCGGGGCGAGGGCGGCAAGGTCCGGCAGGCCTGGCGGCGGCGGCACCGTCGCGTTCACCGGCCAGAAGGCTGAATCCATGTCGTCGGACGCGAGCGCCGCGCGCTGGCCGGCGGGCGAGCAGGCAAAGGCGATGAACGCCGACGCCGCCCGCCGCAATGCCGGCGTCATGTGCCGCGGCATCACGATCAGGCTCGGCATCAGCACGGCTGGAGCCGGCACGACGGCTTCGAGCGAGGGATCGATCCGGGAAGCGACGTGGAAGGCCACGGCGGAGCGGACGAGGGCGAGCTGGATGGCCCCGCTGCGCAGGGCGGCGACGGTGTCCGCCGTGGTGGCGTAGATATGCAGCCCGGCGCCGCCGAGCGCGGTGACGAAGCGGCGCCCGTCCGGCCAACCCTCGGTGGCCAGCAGGCTCGCGAGGCCGCCCCAGGCTGCGTCGTCCGTCGTCGGGTCGGCCATGCCCGTGAGTCCGCGGCGGGCCGGCGCGAGCAGGCCGTGCCAGTGCAGCGGCGGCGTGAACGGCGCCGATTTCGACATCAGCACCACGCCGCCGAGTTCGAGTCCGGTCGGGATTGCGCTGCCATCTGCCGGAATGAGGGCGGCGGCGCGGGGCGAGAGGCCGGCCGGCACCGGCAGATGGCGCGCCAGCAGCCCCCGCGCGTCGAGGGCCACGGCGTTCGGCGTGCCGGCGAACCAGGCGAGCGCCCATCGCGGGTGCGCGCCCTCGCGCTCGATCCGGTCGGCGAGGCCGGTCGGCGGCGGGCGGCGCACGCGCACGGCGATCCCGGTCTTCGCGGTGAAGGCGCGGGCGACGGCGGGCGCATAATCAAGCCGCGAATACAGCGTGAGCGATGCGGCGTGCGCGGCGAAGGGCATGCCGAACAGGCAGGCGAGAACAAGCGAAGCGAGACCGCGCATCAGAGACTCCCGGCAACCCGTTCGACGACGCCGGACCAGTCGGAGGGGCGCTCCTGGCGGAACAGGCGCAGCGACGGGTACCAGGGCGTGTCCTCGCGGTCCAGCAGCCAGCGCCAGTCGGGCGCATAGGGCAGGATGATCGAGGTCGGCACGCCCGAGGCGCCGGCCAGATGAGCGACGGAGGTGTCGATCGTCACCAGCCGGTCGAGGCATTGCAGGATCGCCAGCGTATCGGTGAAATCGAAGATCGACGGCCCGAGATTGACCAGCGGCGCCGGGCCGAAATACCCGCCCACCTCGTCGATCCGGTCGCCTTTCTGCACGGTGACGATCGCGATGTCCGGCCGCGCGAACAGCGGCGCGAAACGCTCCAGCCGCACCGTGCGCTTGCGGTCGTTCTTGTGGGTCGGCCGCCCGGCCCAGACCAGGCCGATGCGCTTCAGCCCCGGCGGCACCAGCGCGGCGAGGCGCTGGCGCCACGCCTCCACCTTGCGCGGATCGGCCCGCAGATAGGGGATGTCGGCCGGAATCGTCGCGATCGTCGTGCCGGCGAGGCGCGGCAGCCCGGAGAGCGGCATGAAGGCGTCATACTCGCCGGCGGCGGCCCAGCTGTTCGCGAACCGGCCCACCTCAGGGAACTGCCGCAGCAGCGGCATGAGATCACCGCCACAGGCGATCACCGGCTTCGGCGCGCGCGCCGCGACCCAGGGGATATAGCGGCCGAACTGGATGCAGTCCCCGAAGCCCTGGTCGGCGACCAGCAGCAGCCGCCCCTCCGGCATCGGGCTGCCGTCCCATTGCGGCTTGTCGGTCTTCGGCAGCATGCCGTCGGCCTGCTTCAGCTTGAAGCGCCATTCGTAGCTCTCCCAGCCTTCCGTCAGCCTTCCGCCGATCAGCAGCAGCTCGGCGCGCTCGAAATGCGCCTCGGCGAAATCAGGTGAAAGCGCGATGGCGCGGTCGGCCGCCTCGATGCCCGCGTCCAGCTCGTGGCGCTCGTAGCGGATCAGGGCGAGATTGAAATGCGCGGCGCGCTCCTCCGGCGCGAGTTCGACGGCGCGCAACGCCATCGCCAGCGCGTCGTCGAGCCGCCCGGCGCCGCGATAGATTTCGCAGGCGTTGCGCGGATAGATCGCGACCTCCGGCGCCAGGACGAGGGATTTCTCGATCCGCTCGATCGCGCGCGGGATGTTGCCGCGCCGGTAGGCGACGATCCCCGAGAGATGCAGGATGTGCGGATGCCCGGGCGAGGCGGCGACCGCGCGCTCGGCGAGCGATTCGGCGTCCTCCAACCTGCCGTCCCGTTCGAGCGCGGTGATCTCGGCCAGCACCTCGCCGACCGTGATCTTCGCCGTCGGTTGCGGCGCGGCGCTCATGCCGCGCCCTCCGGCGTCGCGGCATAGCCGAGGCGCTCGATCCAGGGGGCGAGAACCGGCATCGCCTCGCCGAAGACGTCGCCGAAGCGGCGGTGGCGGAACACACCCCGGCGATGCGGCGGCTCCAGCTCGGCGCGATAGGCCGGAACGCGCGGGACGGCGCGCGGCGGGGTGGCGATCATCGCGGCGGGGTCGGCGGCCAGGCCGATGAAGTCGAGCACGCGGCGCAGCGTCGCCTCCGTGTCGGTGACGAGATCCTCGTAGCGGACGGGCAGGTAGCGCATGGTGGTCTGTCCGCGGACATGGGCGATGGCGTTCATCTGCGCGTCGTAGAGCCGGGCGAGGCTCGCCAGCGTCACGCCGGCATTACCCTCGTAAAGCCGGTCCTGCGCGAAGCCGGACAGCACCACGTCGAGGGGGTGGCGCAGCACATGGATCACCGGCGCCCCCGGGAACAGCGTGTTGGCGAGGCCGAGCAGCCAGGGCAGTTCGGGATGGCGGTCGGTCACGAACCGCGCCTGCGGCCCGACAATGCCGGCGGCGCGGATCAGGGCGACATAGCGGCTGGCGAGAATGGCCGGAATGTCCTGCGCCTCGCCGGCCACCGTGCCCTCGAGGGCGGCCGGAAAGTCGAGCGTCGGCCCGCCAAACCCCTCGACCAGCCTGGGCAGCAGCCGCCCGAGGCCGGGCAGTGGCGCGCGGTTGTCCGCGGGGTCGATCTCCGCCGCCTGGGCCAGCAGGTGTTCCAGCAGGGACGATCCGGAGCGCGGCGTGCCGAGCAGAAAGACCGGCACCGGCGCGTTCGCCACTGGCGCCGGCCGCGGCAGCCCTGCCAGACGGTCGGCCCTGAACGTTTCGCGGATGCCGGCGAGCCGGGCCTCGATCGGCGCGGGATCGAACCGGCGGCGGGCGCGTTCGCGCTGGAAGTCGCGGCCGGCAAGATAGGCGGCCCAGGCCTCGTCGTGGCGGCCGAGGCGTTCCAGCGCGCGGCCGCGCATCGCCAGTTCGGTGGTGAGCAGCGGTTGCGGCGCGATTGCCGCCTCGGTGGCGGCGATGCGGTCGAGCGCGGCCTCGGCATCGCCCGCACGCAGCCGGGACAGCGCGATCAGGGCCGCGACCATGCGGTCGCCCGGGGCGGCGGCGGACGTCCCGGCTTCGGCCAGCAGCGCTTCCGCCGCGTCGAAACGGCCGCGCCCGGCCTCGACCTGCGCCAGCCCGGCCAGAGCGCGCACCGGCCGGGCAGGGCCGGACAACGCCTGCCCGTAGACCGCCGCCGCCTCGTCGAGCCGGCCCTGCTGGCGCAGATTCCAGGCGAGATTGCCAAGCAGCGTCGGGTTCGGCGCCTCGATCAGCGCCTCGGCCATGCGGTAATGCCGCTCGCCGGAGGTCGGGCGGCCGGTTTCGGTCTGGATCATGCCGAGCAGGTGATGCACCGACGGGTCGCGCGGGGCGAGCAGCAGTGCGCGTCGCGCCGGCGCCTCGGCCTCGGCGTGGCGGCCCTGCCCGATCAGGAGCTGGGCGTGCTGGACGTGCGCCGCCGGCGTCTCCGGCGGCAGCGCGGCGATGCGCGCAACGAGGGCGATGGCCGCCGGAATCCGCCGCTCGGCGTGGCGAATCTCGTAGAGCAGGCGCAGCGCCTCGCGATGCAGCGGGGCGAGATCGAGCACCTGCAGCAGCAGGCGTTCGGCCTCGCGGTTGCGCCCGGCGGTCCGCGCCGCGCGCGCCTGCTCCACTTGCGGCGCGACCAGTGCGTGATGGGCGGGGTCCGGCGGTCCGCCGCCATCGAGCGCGCAGCACCGCCGCGCCCGCAGCCCGGACCCGCAGGCACACGGAGCGGGATCGGGGCGGGGAGCCGGAGAGGGCGATGCGGCGCTCATGGGCGGATCATGCAGGGTTTGCGGTCCCGCGCAAGGGCCGGGCCGCCTCGGCCGGACACCCTCAATTGCAAATAAATCTCAAGTAAAACAAGGACCTTGACCTTGTCCGGCGGTGCCGCCATGTCTTGCGCATGCGCAACTTTTCAGAACTGTCCGACCGCGAAATCCTGGCCCTGGCGATCGGCGCCGAGGAAGAGGACGGCCGGATCTACGCCGACATCGCCGAATCGCTGCGGACCGATTATCCGGCCTCGGCGAAGGTGTTTTCGGAGATGGCGGCGGAGGAGAGCGAACACCGCCGCTCGCTGATCGACCTCTACCAGCAGAAATTCGGCGACCATATCCCGCTGATCCGCCGGCAGGACGTGCGCGGCTTCCTTGCCCGCAAGCCGGTCTGGCAGCTGCCGACGCCCTCGATCAACGATGTGCGCAAGCTCGCCGAGAGCATGGAGGCGGAAACCCAGAATTTCTATCGCCTCGCCGCCAGCCGTACGAGCGACACCGCAACGCGCAAGCTGCTCGGCGACCTCGCCGAGGCGGAGGCCGATCACGAGCGCCTCGCCGACCGTCTCGCGCGCGAGAACCTGACCGAGGAAGTCCGCTCCGCCGAGGACGATACGGCGCGGCGCAACTTCGTGCTGCGCTACGTCCAGCCCGGTCTCGCCGGGCTGATGGACGGGTCGGTCTCCACCCTGGCGCCGGTCTTCGCCGCCGCCTTCGCCTCTGGCAGTCCTTGGCAGGCCTTCATCGTCGGCATCGCCGCCTCGCTCGGCGCCGGCATCTCCATGGGTTTCGCCGAGGCGCTCTCGGACGATGGCAGCCTCACCGGCCGCGGCTCGCCACTGATGCGCGGCGCGATCACCGGCGCGATGACGACGCTGGGCGGCCTCGGCCACACACTGCCCTTCCTCATCCCGAATTTCTGGACCGCGATGGTGCTGGCCTTCGCCGTCGTCGTCGTCGAACTCGCGGCGATTTCGTGGATTCGCACCAAATACATGGACACGCCGCCGCTGCAGGCGGCGCTTCAGGTCGCACTCGGCGGGGCCATCGTCTTCGCCGTGGGCGTTGCGATCGGCAGTAGTTGACGTTTAGGGAAACCCTCGGCACAGTCGGGGGATGAGCGCCGCACAGGATCTTCGAAACAGGCTGGCGATTCCGGTGATCGGGTCGCCGCTTTTCATCATCTCCAACCCGAAACTGGTCATCGCCCAGTGCATCGCCGGCATCGTCGGCTCGTTTCCGGCGCTGAACGCCCGGCCGGCCTCCCAACTCGACGAATGGCTGGCGGAAATCACCGAAACCCTGGCGGCGTGGGACCGCGATCATCCGGACCGCAAGGCGGCGCCGTTCGCCGTCAACCAGATCGTGCACCGCTCCAACGCGCGGCTCGAACAGGATCTCGAACTCTGCGTGAAATACCGCGCGCCGCTGGTCATCACCTCGCTCGGCGCGCGGCCGGAGGTGAACCAGGCGGTGCATGGCTATGGCGGCATCGTGCTGCACGACATCATCAACGACCGCTTCGCCCGCAAGGCGGTCGAGAAAGGGGCGGACGGGTTGATCGCCGTGGCCGCCGGCGCCGGCGGCCATGCCGGCACGCTCTCGCCCTTCGCGCTGGTGCAGGAAATCCGCACCTGGTTCCAGGGGCCGCTCGCTCTGTCCGGCGCGATCGCGACCGGCCGCGCCGTGCTCGCCGCCGAGGCGATGGGGGCCGATTTCGCCTATATCGGCTCGGCCTTCATCGCCACCGAGGAGGCCAACGCGGCCAGTGCCTACAAGCAGGCGATCGTCGCCAGCGGCGCGGAAGACATCGTCTACACCAATCTCTTCACCGGCGTGCATGGCAACTACCTGCGCCCGAGCATCGTCGCCGCCGGCCTCGATCCCGACAACCTGCCGCAGAGCGATGCCTCGGCGATGAATTTCCACGAGGGCGCGAAGGCCAAGGCGTGGAAGGACATCTGGGGCTCGGGGCAGGGGATCGGCGCGGTCGATGCCGTGGTGCCGGCAGGCGAGCGGGTCGCGCGGCTGATCGCCGAATACCGCGCGGCGCGCGCCGCCCTGTGCGGCTGAGCGCGGCTCAGGCGAACGGGTAGGGGCCGCCGCGCTCCAGCGCCCGCTGCCACGCCGGCCGCGCGTGGATCGCCGCGAGGAAGGCGTTGAGCCGCGGGTAATTGCCGCGCAGCAGCCCCCTTGTGTTCGCCGCCTCGATCGGGAAGCTCATCATGATGTCGGCGCCGGTCAGCGCATCGCCGGCGAACCAGGCGGAGTTGGCCAGCGCGTCTTCCCAGAACCGGATATTGGCGCCGAGATTGGGGTCGAGAAACGCATCGCCCACCTTGTTGCCGATGGCGCGCATCAGCGGCTTGAGCACGAAGGGCGCCTGCTTGGGCATTTCGTCGAACACCAGCTTCATCACCAGGAACGGCATCGCCGACCCCTCGGCGTGGTGCAGCCAGTAGGTGTAGCGGCGCCGCTCGTCGGTCCCTTCGGGCGGGATCAGCCGCCCCTTGCCGTAGGTGCCGATGAGATATTCGACGATCGCGCCGGTCTCGGCGACGGTGATCCCGCCATCGGTGATGACGGGGGATTTGCCGAGCGGATGCACCGCGCGCAGGGACGGCGGGGCAAGCCTCGTCTTCCGGTCGCGGTCATAGCGCTGCACCTCGTATTCGAGGCCGAGTTCCTCGAGCAGCCAGAGCACGCGCTGCGAGCGCGACGCTTCGAGATGATGAACGACGATCATGGGGTCGCGGTCTCCGGCAGGGTCATCCAGGATGGAATGTCGGGCGTCAGCGCGATGCCGTCGAGACTCAGCCTGGCATCCAGCGCATCGAGCCGCAGCAGCGCGAGGCCGCGCCGGCCGAGGCTCGTCCGCAGCGTGCCCACTTCGCGCTCACCGGCGGTGATCGCCCCGGCGGCGGGCAGGTCCGCTTCGGCATCGACCGGGACGAGCCGGCGCTTCACCAGCCCCCGGTAGCGGGTGCGGGCGGTGAGTTCCTGCCCCATGTAGCAGCCCTTGTCCCAGTCGATCCCGTGCAGATCGCCGAAGCCGGCTTCCATCAGCAGGGTCTTTTCCGGTTCGAGATCGTCATGGTCGGGCAGGCCGAGCGCCAGCCGGTGCGCGCGATAGGCGGTTTCATCCGCCGCTCCGGCCAGCGGCGCCGGCGCGAGGAGCCTGTGGCCGGCTGCGGGCAGACGCGGATCGGCGGCGACGATCGCGCCGGGGGCGGACGGCGCGCCGCCCCATGCGGCATGCACCGCGAATTCGTCCGACCGGTCGCGCAGCGCCACCTGGCTGCGCAGCCGGAAGCGCGACAGCCGGCGGATCAGGTCCGGAACCGCCGCGCCCGGCGCATCCAGCAGGAGCGACTCGCCGTCGGTGAGAATGAAGAACTCGGCCAGGTAGCGCCCCTGCGGCGTCAGCAGCGCGGACCAGACGGCCCGGCCCGGTCCCGCCTTCGTCACGTCGTTCGACACGAGGCCCTGGAGGAAGGCGACGCGGTCGGGCCCCTCGATCCCGATCACGCCGCGCGCGGGAAGATATGCGATCGTCGTCATGACCGGCATGTGGCCCCTTGGCCGTGCGGCGGCAAGCCGTGCTACAGCCACCGCAGCATGAGAATCCTGTTCATAGCCTCGTCCCGCATCGGCGACGCGGTGATTTCCTCCGGCGCGATGGAGCGCATCCGGCACGATCATCCGGGCGCGCGGCTGACGGTGGCCTGCGGCGCCGCTTCCGCCGGCGTGTTCGCGCGCCTGCCGGGGCTGGAACGGCTGATCATCTTCGAGAAGCAGCGTCAGGATCGCCACTGGCTCTCGCTCTGGAGCCGGCTGGTGCGCGATCGCTGGGAGGTGGTGGTGGATTTTCGCGGCTCGGCGCTGGCCTACACGCTGCGCGCCGGGCGGCGGATCGTGGTGCGCGGCGGCCGGCGGCCGGGCCGGCGCTACCGGCAGATCGGCGCCTCCTGCGGGTTTGATCCGGCGCCGCTGCCGGTGGTCTGGACCGCGCCTCAGGACCGCGCCATCGCGGCCGGCCTGCTGCCCGAGGGCGCGCCGGTGCTCGGCCTCGGCCCGACCGCGAATTGGGACGGCAAGATCTGGCCGGCCGAGCGCTTCGTCGCACTGGCCCGCGCGCTGGACTATCGGCGAATCGCCGTCTTCGGCGGCCCGGGCGAGGCCGAGGCGGCGCGCGCCGCCCCGGTGCTCGCGGCGCTGCCCGGCGCGATCGACCTCGTCGGCCGCGTTTCGGTGGTGGAGGCCGCCGCCTGCCTCGCCCGCTGCGCCCTGTTCGTCGGCAACGATTCCGGGCTGATGCACCTTGCCGCTGCCGCCGGCACGCCGACGCTCGGCCTGTTCGGCCGCTCCCGCGCCTCGGAATACGCGCCCGCGGGCCGCTGCGCCGGCTTCGTCGCGGCGCCGGGCCTGGAGGGCGAGGTGCCGATGGAGGGATTGAGCGTGGAATCGGTGATCGCGGCGGCGCGCGAACTCGCCGCGCGGGTGGGGACGGCATGAGGGTCGCCCAGCTGATGGCCGGTGCCGCGAACGGCGGCGCCGAACTCTTCTTCGAGCGGATGACGCTGGCGCTGCACGAGGCCGGCGAGGCGGTGCTGCCGGTGATCCGCCCCGATCCGGCGCGGATGAACCTGTTGCGCGCGGCGGGGCTCGACCCGGTTGGCCTGCGCTATGGCGGGCCGCTCGATTGTCTCACCCGCCCGCGCGCGGGGGCGGCGCTGCGCGGCTTCGGCGCCGAGGTGGCGATGGCCTGGATGAGCCGCGCCGCCTTTCACGCGCCGCGCGGCGACTGGGCGCTGGTCGGCCGGCTCGGCGGCTATTATCCGCTGAAATATTTCCGCCGCTGCGATCATCTGGTCGGCAACACGCGCGATATCGTGCGCTGGATCGGCGAGCAGGGCTGGCCGCGCGAGCGCATCGCCTATCTCCCCAATTTCGTGGCCGATTTCGCCGCCGCGGCGCCGGCCGCGCGCGAGGGGCTCGGCGTGCCGGCGGCGGCACCGCTGGTTCTCGCCCTCGGCCGGCTGCACGAGGTCAAGGGATTCGACGATCTGATCCGCGCGATCGAGCCGGTTGCCGGCGCGCATCTGGTGATCGCCGGGGAGGGGCCGGAACGCGCCGCGCTGGAGGCGCTGGTCGCCGCGCGCGGGCTTGGCGGGCGGGTCCATCTCGCCGGCTGGCGGCGCGATGTCGGCGCGCTGCTGCGCACGGCCGACCTGTTCGTCTCGTCCTCGCGCCATGAACCGCTGGGCAACATGGTGCTGGAGGCGTTCTCCGCAGCGACCCCGGTGGTGGCGGTCGCCGCCGAGGGGCCGCGCGAAATCATCCGCGACGGGGTGGACGGTGCGCTGGTGCCGCTCGGCGACACGCAATCTCTCTCCGCCGCGATCGCGGCCCTGCTCGCCGATCCGGCCCGCCGCGCCGATCTCGCCGCCGCCGGACGGGCGCGGTTCGAGGCGGAGTTCGCCGCCCCGGTCGTGATGGCAACCTGGCGCGACTACCTCGCCGGGGTGCGGCGCTGATGTGCGGCATCGCCGGACTCGCGCTGAAGCCGGGGGCGCGGATCGCGCCGGAAACCCTCGCGGCGCTCGCCCGCGCGCTGGCCCATCGCGGGCCGGATGGTGCGGGCACCCATGTCAGCGAGCGCGCGGCGCTGGTGCATACCCGCCTCGCCATTGTCGATCTCGCGACCGGCGACCAGCCGCTGTTCGGTGCCGGTGCCGCGCTGATCGGCAATGGCGAGATCTACAACAACCGCGAATTGCGCGCCGCCCTGCCGCTTGTGCCCTTCCGCACCGGCAGCGATTGCGAGCCGCCGCTGCATCTTGCCCGCGCCGAGGCGGATTTCGTGCCGCTGCTGCGCGGGATGTATGCGCTCGCGATCGATGATTCCGAGCGCGGCGTGGTGACGCTGGCGCGCGATCCGTTCGGAATCAAGCCGCTCTATCGCTGCGCCGCCGACCAGGGCACCGCCTTCGCCTCCGAGCCGCAGGCGCTGCTCGCCGCCGGGCTCGCGACGCGGCGGATCGACACGGCGCGCCTCGTCGAGCTGCTGCAACTGCAATTCACCGCCGGCACCGCAACCGTCTTCACCGGGATCGAGCGGGTGCCGCCCGGCGCGCTGCTCACCCTGCGCGATGGCGCCGAGGCGGCACTGCTCGACCATCCGCCGATCGAGCCGGGCGAGGCGCCGCGCGATGAGGATGCGGCCCTCGTCGCGCTCGATGCCGTGCTGGCGCAATCGGTCGAGCTCCACCAGCGCAGCGATGTGCCGTATGGCATGTTCCTCTCGGGCGGGATCGACAGCGCCGCGATCCTCGCCCTGATGGCGCGGCTGAACGAGACGCCGGTGCTCGCCTTCACCGCCGGGTTCGACCGCGCCACGGTGGCCGACGAGCGCGACGATGCCGAGGCGACCGCCCGCGCCGTCGGCGCCCGGCACGAGCGGATCGAGATCACCGAGGCGATGACCTGGCGGCACCTGCCCGCCATCGTCGCCGCGATGGACGACCCGGCCGCCGATTATGCGATCATCCCCACATGGTTCCTCGCCCGCCACGCGCGCGGGAGCGTCAAGGTCGTGCTGTCCGGCGAGGGCGGGGACGAGATGTTCGCCGGCTACGGCCGCTATCGCGCGGCGGCGCGGCCCTGGCCCTTCGCCCGGCCGATGCGCGCCCGCGGCGCGTTCGACGGGCTCGACCTGCTGCGCGATCGCGGCGAGGGCTGGCGCGCCGGTCTCCTGCGGGCGCGGCAGGCGGCAGGCGGCAGCGGCCTCGCCCGCGCGCAGCGCGAGGATGTGGCGACCTGGCTGCCCGACGATCTGCTGCTCAAGCTCGATCGCTGCCTCATGGCGCATGGCGTCGAGGGCCGCACGCCCTTCCTCGACCGCGAGGTGGCGCGCTTCGCCTTCGCCCTGCCGGACCGGCTGCGGGCGCGCCGGGGGCTTGGCAAATATCTGCTGCGCAAATGGCTGGAGGCGAACCTGCCGGCGGCGCGTCCCTTCGCCCGCAAGCAGGGGTTCGACGTGCCGGTCGCCGCCTGGATCGCCGGGCAGGGCCAGCGCCTCGGCGAGCTGGTGTCGCGCGCGCCGGTCATCGCCGAGGTGGCAGATCCGGCGCGGGTGCGCGACCTGTTCGGCCGCGCGGCCGACCGCCGGGCCGGCGTGGCTTGCTGGCGGCTGCTGTTCCTCGCCCTGTGGCATCATCGCCACGGGCTGGGCGGCGCCGTCGATGGCGATGTGTTCGAAATACTGGGAGAACGGGCATGACCGAGCGCTACGACCTGATCATCGAGAACGGCACCCTGATTCTGCCCTGGGGCGAGGCGACCGGGCGGATCGGCGTGCGGGACGGCCGAATCGTCACCCTCGCTGCCACCGGGGATGCGGCCGAGACGATCGACGCCCGCGGCCTGCACGTCCTGCCCGGGCTGATCGACCCGCATGTGCATTTCCGCGATTCCGGCAGCGGCGAGCTGCCGGCGGTCGAGACGATGGAAACCGGCACGCGCGGCGCCGTGCTCGGCGGCATCACCGCGATCTTCGACATGCCGAACACCGGCACGCCGGCCACCGGGCAGGCGGCGCTGGCGGCGAAGCGGGAGTCGCTCGCCGGCCGGGCCTGGTGCGATGTCGGCCTCTATGTCGGCGCGACAAAGGACAATATCGGCGAACTCGCCACCCTCGAGGCCGAATCCGGCGTCTGCGCGATCAAGGTTTTCGCCGGTTCCTCCACCGGCAACCTGCTGGTCGAGGACGATGCCTCGATCGAGCGCGTGATGCGCGCCGGAAGGCGGCGGATCGCCTTCCATTCCGAGGACGAATACCGCCTGCAGGCGCGGCGCGGCGAATTTTCCACCGGCATGGCCTATGCGAACCACGCGATCTGGCGCGATCCGGAATGCGCGGCGCTGGGCACGCGGCGGATCATGGCGCTGGCCCGCCGCACCGGCCGCCCGGCGCATATCCTGCACGTCTCGACCGAGGAGGAATTCGCCTATCTGCGCGATTTCCGCGATGTCGCCAGCGTCGAGGTGCTGGTCAACCACCTGACCCAGATGGCGCCCGACGCCTATGACCGGCTTGGCGCCTATGCGGTGATGAACCCGCCGATCCGCGATCGGCGCCATGTCGAGGCGGCATGGCGCGCGGTGGCGGACGGGCTGGTGGACACGATCGGCTCCGACCACGCGCCGCATCCCCGCGCCGCGAAGGAGCGCCCCTGGCCCGAAACCGCGGCCGGGCTGACCGGCGTGCAGACGCTGGTCCCGGTGATGCTCGACCAGGTGGCGAAGGGGCGGCTGAAGCTGACCCGGCTGGTCGATCTCATGGCGGCCGGGCCGGCGCGGATCTACGGCGCGGTCGGCAAGGGGCGAATCGCCGCCGGCTATGACGCCGATTTCACCCTGGTCGACCTGCGCCGCCAGCAGCGGATCGAGGCGGGCTGGCTCGCCAGCCCCTGCGGTTGGTCGCCGTTCGAGGGCGAGCGCGTGACCGGGTGGCCGGTGATGACGATCATCCGCGGCCAGGTCGCGATGCGCGACGGCGCGGTGCAGGGCTCGCCCGCCGGCCGTTCCGTTACCTTCCGCTCGTAGCCGCGCCGTCGACGCTGCCGGCGTGGCGGATTTCGAACAGGGCGCAGTAGGCCGAGCGGTCGACCAGCTTGAGCCGCCCCGGCATGAAGCCGCCGAGATGCCGCGCCGCGCCGGACGATGACCGGATATTGCGCGGAGTCGCCGAACAGCAGTGGCCAGTAGGCGCGGTGAGAGTCGAGTCTCGGCATCGCGGCCAGCACGCGGCTGCCGGGGGCCACCGGCGCGATGCAGTCCTGCTGTTGCCTGGCCGGCCGGTTCGGCCGTGCCGATCCAGCCTATTGTCCGGGAGACTTGGTTCCTTTGCGAGGGCGCGCCGGCGGCGGATCGTGCCCTGGAGCATCAGGCGAGCCATTTGCAACCGGAACGCCGAAGCTCGATGATCTGGACCGATCAGACATTGCGGACGTCATTCGCGCCAGCGGGGCTCAATTCAGCCGGCTTCCACGCTCGCCGAAACAGCGACCCGTTCAGGATCCGCCGTAAAAATGAGAGCCGGGAGGGAAGGGGAAAATTTTTGGAAATCAATGGTCGGAGCGGCGGGATTCGAACCCACGACCCCCAGTCCCCCAGACTGATGCGCTACCAGGCTGCGCTACGCTCCGACCCCGGCGTCTTAGCAAGTGACGCGGGGCGAGGCAATCGACCCGCATCACTTATCGAGGCTGGCACGCAGGTCTTCCAGTTCGGCAAGCACGCTCGCCATTGCCGCGCGCAGGAGCGCGGTCGCGGCGCGGGCCCGTTCGAGTGGCGCCGAGTCGGCGTCCGGCATGGCAGCGGGTGCGTGGCCAGGGTTGGAAGTCGCCGGTGCGGGATCGATCGGCAGTTCCGGCAGCCGGTCGGGCCGCGGGGCTGGCGGGGCCGGGATGTCGGCCCGCGCCCGCTCGGCGGCCGAGGCGGCGCGCTCCTCCTCCGAGGCTGGCGGAATTTCATCATGCAGCAGCCCGCCGCTTTCGCGAAGCAGGCGCTGAACGCCCTTGATCGTGTAGCCCTGGATGTAGAGCAGGTCGGCTATGCGCTGCAGCAGCAGGACATCGTCGGGCCGGTAATAGCGCCGTCCGCCGCCCCGCTTGAGCGGCTTGATGCGGGGGAACTTGGTTTCCCAGAACCGCAGCACATGTTGCGGCACATGCAGTTCGTCCGCCACCTCGCTGATCGTGCGGTAGGCTTCGGCGGATTTGCGGACCCGGTTGCGGCCGTGCTCGTCCGGCGTGGATTCGTGGCGATGCGGCTCGTCGGTCAAGACTGGCCTGCCGCCGACGGAACCTGGCCGGTATCGACGGCGTCGCGGAGGATCTGGCTCGGCCGGAACACCAGCACGCGGCGCGGCAGGATCGGCACTTCACGTCCCGTCTTGGGGTTGCGCCCGATCCGGCGGCCTTTCTGGCGCACAGAAAACGTCCCGAACCCGCTGATCTTGATGGATTCGCCTTCGGCCAGCGCCTGCTTCATGCGGTCGAGCACAGCCTCGAGGAGTGCCGCGGATTCATTGCGCGACAGCCCAACCGCCGCGTAAATCGACTCAGCCAGACCTGCGCGTGTCAACGTGCTCATTTTTCAAGATTAGCAAGAAAGCCTGTCGGGTCAACACGGAACAGGCTGCGGGCAGCGGCCGGAGCCATGCGCGCCGGCGGTTCAGAAGCGGATCAGCGCCGAACCCCAGGTCAGCCCGCCGCCAAGCGCCTCGATCAGCACGAGATGGCCGCGACGGATGCGCCCGTCGCGCACCGCCTCGTCGAGCGCGAGCGGGATCGACGCGGCGGAGGTATTGGCGTGCCGGTCAACCGTGACCACGACCTGCTCCGGCGCGAGGCCGAGCCGCTTGCCCATCGCGTCGATGATTCGCCGGTTGGCCTGGTGCGGCACCAGCCAGTCGATATCCGCCTGGGTCAGATCGTTGGCCGCCAGCGCCTCGTCGACCGCGCCGGCGAGCTTGCTGACGGCGTGGCGGAACACCTCGCGCCCGTTCATCACGAGGTGCTGCGGCCGGTCGTCCTGGCCGGTCGCCCCGTCGATGAAGAGGATGTCGCCGTAGCGCCCGTCTGAATGGATATGGGTGGAGATCACGCCACGATCGTCCTCGCCGGTGCCGGCGCGCAGCAGCACGGCGCCGGCGCCGTCGCCGAACAGCACGCAGGTGCCCCGGTCCTCCCAGTTGAGGATGCGCGAATAGACTTCGGTGCCGATCACCAGCGCGCTGCGGCATTGCCCGGCGCGGATCATCGCATCGGCCACCGAAACGCCGTAGACGAAGCCCGAGCAGGCGGCCGAGAGATCGAAGGCGAAGCCGCGCGTCATGCCGATGGCGGCCTGGATGCTCACCGCGGTGGCCGGAAAGCCCTGGTCCGGCGTGGACGTCGCGACGATGACGGCATCGACCGAATCGGCCGAAGCGCCGGCGGCGGCAAGTGCCCGCCGCGCCGCCTCGGCGCCCATGAAGGTCGCGGTTTCATGCGCGGCGGCGATGTGCCGCTGGCCGATCCCGGTGCGCTCGCGGATCCACGCGTCGGACGTGTCGATCCGCGTCGCGAGCTCGTCATTGGTGACGATGCGTTCCGGCAGGTAGCTGCCGACCCCTTCGAGAACGGTGCGTTGCATGTCGGTCAGCCGGTTGTCACGGAGGTGGCGGAAGCGGGCGGTGTGGCGCGGAACGCGTCGCTGGCGAGGCGTTCGCGGTCGGCGTGGCGGCCGAGATCGTCGCGGATGCGGTCGTTGAAGCGGTTGACGATCATGTCCATCGCCACATCGACCGCATGGGCGAACCCCTCGGCGTCGGCCCCGCCATGCGACTTGACGACGACACCGTTGAGTCCCAGCAGCACGGCGCCGTTGTAGCGCCGCGGGTCGAGCCATTCGCGCAGCCGGGTCAGGCCCGGCCGGGCGAGGAGATAGGCGAGGCGGGAGGCAATGTTCGCCGAGAAGACCCGGCGCAGCAGGTCGCCGACCAGGCGCAGCGCGCCCTCGCCGGTCTTCAGCGCGACATTGCCGGTGAACCCGTCGGTGACGACGACGTCGACCGTCCCGCCGGCGATGTCATGCCCTTCGATGAAGCCGCGGAACTGCGGCCCGATCGGGCTTTCGCGCAACGCCTCGGCGGCGCGCCGCAGGGTTTCGTCGCCCTTCATTTCCTCGGAGCCGACATTGAGCAGGCCGATCGTCGGGTGCGGCAGGCCGAGCACCGTCCGGGCGAACAGCTCGCCCATCACGGCGAATTCGACGAGGTTGCGCGCGTCGCAGACCACATTGGCGCCGAGATCGAGCATCACGACGTCGCCGCGGGCCGAAGGGCCGATCGCCGCCATGGCCGGGCGGTCGATCCCGCTCATCGTCTTGAGGACGATCTTGGCCAGGGCCAGCATCGCGCCGGTATTGCCCGCGGAAATCACGCCCGCGGCCTCGCCGTTCGCCACCGCGTCGATCGCCCGGCGCAGCGAGGCGTCGCGCAGGCGCAGTGCCGCGGTCGGCTTCAGTTCGTTCGGGATGATCTCGGTGGTCGGCCGGATCGAGACCCGGTTGCGCAGCCGCTTGCTGAGCCGCACCAGCTCATCGATCTGCACCGCATCGCCGAACACCTCGAATCGCGCATTGGGATGGCGCTCGGCCGCGATGTCGAGCCCGGCGATGACCATGCCGGGGGCGCTGTCGCCCCCCATGGCATCCACCGCGAGGATAGGCATCCCCGGCGCCGGCGTTGCGGTCCGATCGGATGCGGTCGCCGTTTCCGGCGTCGGGGGCGGGCTTGGCATGGCGGAAGGGGAGGCGGCTGCGGCTGTTGATCCGGTTGTCATCGGCGGCCTGAAGGCACGTACGGCGCCGACGCGGACACGACCGGATCAGACCCTGACCGTGCCCTTGAGATCCTTGCCGGCCGCGACGACTTCGCGCCCGTCGTAATGGCCGCAATGGCCGCACACATGATGCGGGCGCTTCAGCTCGCCGCAATTGCTGCACTCGGCGTGAGCCTGCTGGCCCAGCGCATGATGGCTGCGGCGCATGCCTTGGCGGGAGGGGGAGGTCTTGCGCTTGGGTACGGCCATGGTCGACTCTCGGTTCTCTTGTGTTACGTCGCGACGGGTCGCGGCGCGCCAGCGGGTGACGCCCCGCTGACCGGGGGGATTGGAAAGCGGCCCTCTAGCAGAGCGCCGGGCCCACGGCAAGTTTGTCCGGCGCGGGACTGCCACATGCCGGTTGCTCAGTTGGGCCGGCGCAGCCGGGCGAGCGCGGCAAAGGGATGCGCCTCATCCTTGGCGCCGGTCCCGGAAGCCGCGGGCGGCTCGGCGCCCGGCCGGCGCGGATACGGATCGAGGGCCAGCGCCAGCTGTTCGACGAGCAGCGCGCCGAGATCGAACACCGTGCCGTCGGCGACGATGTCGTCCGGCGCATCGGGGTCGAGGGAGCCGGCATCGTCCGGCTCGCCGCCGGAAAGCAGCCGGAAGCTGGTGCGCTCGGCGATGGTCTGTTCCACCGGCTCGAGCGAGACGACGCAGCTCTGGATGACGCGGGCGGCAAGCTCCAGCCTGGCCTCGGCCTGGTCCGGCCCGATGCGGCTGATGTGGAACCGGCCGGACAGCGCCTCGACCGCCGGAATGCCGAATTGCCGGGCGATCGCGGCGCGGGCCTCGGCGTCGGCATCGATCGTCACTTCCTGCGCCGCATCCCCGAGGCGGGCGAGATCGAAGTGCCGCGACAGCGGAAACGGAGGGGCGTCAGTCATCATGAAATACTGGCGCATCTTGCACGACGATGGAAGCTCGCCCATAGAACCGGGACCAGCCGCAACCCGAGGATCCAGCCGCGTGCGCAGATTGGCGACCAAGCTCCGCCCATTGTTTCCCCTCCTGCTGCTGCCGGCGCTGGCCGGCTGCGCCCTGTTCACGGCCCAGCCACGCTATCGCGGCACCGCGGTAACCGAGGCGCAGCTCAAGCAGCTCACCCCCGGCGTCTCGACCGAGGCGGACGCGACCGCGCTGCTCGGCTCGCCGACGCTGCGCGAAACGTTCCACGATCACGACTGGCTCTATGTGAGCCAGGTGACGAAGCCGCGCATCGGCCAGACCCTTGGCGTCGAGAAGCAGCAGGTCGTCGTGCTCGATTTCACCGGCAACGGCGTGCTGAAATCGATCCGCCGGGTCGGCGGGAAGCAGGCGGTTCATGTGGCGATGGCCGGCGGCAGGACGCATGCGCCGGGCGGCCATGCAAGTTTCCTGCAGCAGCTCGTCGGTGGCGTCGGGCACTATAATCCGGGCCTCGGCGCCGGATCGGCCGGCGGCCTCGGCGGCGGGAGCGGTTTCTGATCCCATGATCGGACGGCGCGGCGTGATGGCCGGAAGCGTGGCGGCGCTGGCGATGGCCGGCGCCGCCCGCGCCTCGACGTCTGTCCTTGGCACGGCGGAGCCGGTCACCAGCCTGCCGCCAGGGTCGGAGGCCCCGCAACTGAACGACGTCGTCGCGCCGGGCTGGCGGCGGGACGTGCTGATCCGCTGGGGCGACGCCGTGCTGCCATCCGCGCCGCCCTTCCGCCCGGGCGAAGTCACCCTCGCCGCCGCCAGCCAGCAATTCGGCTGGGATGCGATCATTGCCGGGCTGGTGAAGATGCCGCCGGCCGACGACGGCGTGCGCCGGCTGCTGATGGTCGTCACCCACCCCGACGTGGAGATGCGCATGGCGTTTCCGCGCGGCCGCGGCGCCGCGACCGTCGCCGGCAAGATGCAGGGCGCCTCGGTGCTCAACCTTGCCATGCAGAACGGGCGCTGGGTGGTGGTCGCCGGCGGCTACCAGTCCCGCCGCATCACCGACGGCACGCTGTGCCGCATCGCCGGCCCGGCCGCCGCTTCGGTCGGGCAGACGGTCCAGGGCGTGCTGGCGCCCTCCATCGGCGGTGTGACGCCCTGGAACACGGTGCTGCTGCCCGAGGGCCACACCGCGGGCTGGATCCGGCGCCTGGCCGGCCATGCGCCCGGTTTCGGCAGCCCGACCGTGGGCGCCGGCTTCGGCTGGGTGGTCGAGCTCGACGCCGCGAATCCGATGTCCTTTCCGGTGAAGCGCACCGCCCTCGGCCGGCTGCCCCGCGCGGGCGTGGCCTGCGGGCTCGCCGCCGATGGCAGCGCCGTGGTCTTCATGAGCGAGGACGGGCCGATGGGGCGGCTGTTCCGCTTCAAGGGCGCCGCCCCGGCCGGCACCGGCGAGGGCGCGCTCGATGCCGGCACGCTCGCCGTCGCGGTGATCGAGCACTCGCACATCGTCTGGCACGACCTGCCCGCCGGCCTGCCCTCGCTGACCGCGACGGCATCGGCCGGCCGCCGGGGTTCCGGCTTCGATGCCCCTTCGGGCATGGCGATCGCCCCGGACGGCACGCTCTACCTCGCCTGCCGCGGCAATCCGGGGCGGGGGATCAGCCAGATCGATCCGCTCAACCCGCGCGCCGGCAACGGCGCCGGCCACATTCTGGCCTTCGCCCCCGAGGGCGGCGATCCCGGCGCCCGCCGCTTTGCCGGTCGCGTGGTGCTGCTCGGCGGCAATCCGGCGCATGATTCCTCCTCGCGCTACGCGCCTGGCTCGACAGCCTGGCTGCGCGCGCCCTCGACCCTCGATCTCGACGGCAGCGGCCGGCTCCTCATCGGCACCGACCAGCGCGGCGCCGTGACCGACACGGCGGACGGGCTGTTCGCGATGCACCCGCATGGCGGGCTCGATCTGCTCTACAGCGCGCCGGTGGGGGGTGCCGTCGGCGGTGCCGCGGCCGATCCGGCAGGGAAGACGCTGTTCACCGTGGCACGGCATCCCGGCGCCACGCGCGAGGCCGATTTCGCCGATCCGGCCACGCGCTGGCCGACGGTGCGCCCCGGCATGCCGCCGCAGACCACGATGGTGTCGCTCGCCCCGGATTGAATCCGGCCCCGGCCAGCGTACCTGAAGCCATGACGCTTTTGAACATGACGAGGAGGGCAGGATGCTGAACACCACCGGAACGGTACGGCTGAAAGACCCGGCGCTGCTGCGGGAAGCCAATTACATCAACGGAGAATGGGTGCAGGCGGAGAGCGGGAAGACCCTCGACGTGCTGAACCCCGCGACGGGCGAACTCGTTGGCCGGGTGCCGGCGATGGGTGCCGCGGAAACGCGCCGCGCGATCGAGGCGGCCGGCCGCGCCCTGGCCGGCTGGCGGGCGATGCTGGCGAAGGAGCGCGCTGCGATCCTCCGCCGCCTCTACGAGTTGATGATGGCCAACCAGGACGATCTCGGCGCGATCATGACGGCCGAGCAGGGCAAGCCGCTGGCCGAGGCGAAGGGCGAGATCGCCTACGCCGCCGGCTTCATCGAGTGGTTCGCCGAGGAGGGCAAGCGGATCTACGGCGACACCATCCCGCAGAACGCCCCCGGCCGGCGGATCATCGTGCAGAAACAGCCGATCGGCGTCTTCGCGGCGGTCACCCCGTGGAACTTCCCCTCGGCGATGATCACCCGCAAGGCCGGTCCGGGCTGGGCGGCGGGCTGCACCGGGGTGATCCGCCCGGCGAGCCAGACCCCGTTCTCCGCCCTTGCCCTCGCCGTCCTTGCCGAGCGCGCCGGCATGCCGGCGGGCGTGTGCAACATCATCACCGGCCCCTCCGGCCCGATGGGTGCTGAACTCACCGCCAACCCGATCGTGCGGAAATTCTCCTTCACCGGCAGCACCGAGGTCGGCGCGAAGCTGCTCGCCCAGTGCGCGCCGACCATCAAGAAGACGTCGATGGAACTTGGCGGCAACGCCCCCTTCATCGTCTTCGACGACGCCGATCTCGACGCCGCGGTGAAGGGGGCGATCGATTCGAAATTCCGCAATGCCGGGCAGACCTGCGTCTGCGCCAACCGCATCCTCGTTCAGGACGGTGTGTTCGAGCTCTTTGCCGAAAAGCTGAAGGTCGCGGTCGAGGCGCTGAAGGTCGGCAACGGCATGGAGCCTGGCGTCACCCAGGGGCCGCTGATCAACCGCGAGGCGGTGGAGAAGGTGGAGGCGCATATCGCCGACGCGGTGGCCGGCGGTGCCCGAATCGTCACCGGCGGCACGCGCCACGAGCGGGGCGGCAATTTCTTCACGCCGACCGTCATCGCCGACGTGAAGCATGACGCGCTGATTTTCCGCGAGGAAACCTTCGGCCCGGTCGCCCCGCTGTTCCGCTTCAACACCGAGGCGGAGGCGATCGCGATGGCGAATGATACCGAATTCGGCCTCGCCAGCTATTTCTACGCCCGCGATGTCGGCCGCATCTTCCGCGTTGCCGAGGCGCTGGAATACGGCATCGTCGGCATCAACGAAGGCCTGATCTCGACCGAAGTCGCCCCCTTCGGCGGCGTCAAATCCTCCGGCCTCGGCCGCGAGGGATCGAAATACGGGATCGAGGATTATCTCGAGATCAAGTATCTGGCGCTCGGCGGCCTGGGCGGCTAAACCGGCGCTGCCAGGATGGGTGGCCGAGTGGTTTAAGGCAGCGGTCTTGAAAACCGCCATACGTGAAAGCGTATCGTGGGTTCGAATCCCACCCCATCCGCCATATACGCCATGTGACAAACTGAAATTTCTTAATTTTCATCCTGTTCACCGCCGAGTTCCGCCAGATGGTGGTCACGCTGCATGCCGCCCGGAAGTCTCGGTGCTCCGCCATCGACGGCAGAACCACCCGGCGCCCCGGCTAGGCAAGGCCGCAGCGGCACCAGAGCCGGAAAAAATCCACTCGGACCGCACCCCAGTGGAAAATGCCTCACTAGGCCGACCATGCCGAGGAAGGCGTTCCTCTCACAGACCTCTTGCAGCAGCCTGTTAGATCGACGCACCGGGGCTCTCCGAACGAAAATGAGTTTGATTAAAGGCTAGACGTGGCGCTATACCCCAACATATAATATTGAAATTCTAACAAAAATATACATCCACAACCGTGCACCTGCGCAATCTCAGCCACGCGCAACCCGCCGATGATCTCTTCCGGCTTGTGATTTCGCGCCATTCCAATTCTCCTTCTCCCTCAGGCCAAAATCTGAAACAAGCCCGGACCACTCAGAAGGCGGCAGGTCACGACTTGGCCGTTCACCGCGCTGTGATGTGAATATGACAATCGTGAGTCGCTTTGCTGAAGCTTTGATGAAAACAGGTCCCGAACACTGTTGGTTACATTGTGTTTAAGGAACCCGTCTGGTTACTCCCCGCCCAACATCGAGCGTGCCCGCCGGCAATCAGTCCGGCGAGAACGCGATTCGATGACTGATCGAATGGAAAAGGGATCTCAACAGTGCGGCTTTCCTCCGGCGTTCGTCATACTGTATCTGCTCAACCCGGTAGGGGGGCGATGGGCAGTGATGCTCCGGTGACGGCGTTTTTGATAGCGGTGTAGGCATCAAGGCCGTGCCGCGCGGCGGTCCCGACGACGGATCGGACGTTGGCGAAGAAATCGGCGCCCCAGTTGGATCGGAACCCTCCGGTGACCTTGCGATATGTCGCGGTAGGCCGGAGTTCGCGCTCGGAGCCGTTGTTGTCCGCGGCGATATCCGGGTGGTCGAGGAAGGTGAAGAGATGATCACGAACCTTGCCGTATCGTCGGCGCAATCGTCTGCCGTGGTGGTTGATCGGGGCGAGCGCCATGACGGCGTCGAGATCATGGTCGAGGCGCCGCCGCCAGGCGCGTCTTGTAGCGTCCGCGAGCGTGCGATGGCGCCGCGCCAGCACGACGGCGCGGAGCAGCAGGGCCTTCATTCTGGGTGCGAAGATCGTATCACCCGCCTCGATCGCGAATTTGCAGTCCCGGAGTTGGTGGGCGAGGCAAATCTGCCAGTCATCGGCATGACCGCGCTGGGCGCCATAGAGATCGGAGATCCAGATAGCGGGGCGATGGCCGTCCATTACCTCCGCGACGACGTTGGCGCCCCGGCTTGGCCGGATCACATGGATGACGACTTCGTCGTTCTGAAATACCCAGTTCCAGTGGGTCCGGCCGTTGATCCGCACCGAGGTTTCGTCGGAGCAGACGACCCGCGCGCGGCGCAGTCGGGCGAGGATGGCACCGACATCGGCATCGAAGCCCGGCTTGGCGCGGCGGAATGCGGCATCGAGCGCGCCTTCGCTGATCGCCAAGCCGAACAACTCGGTG